>CAXNGW010000008.1:0-30839 GCA_964201975.1 Longimicrobiales bacterium
AGGGCCGCGTGCCCGAGTCATTGCGCTCGTACCGGGTCGCCATCGGCATTCTCGGCGGACATCACCAGCTCGTCACCGAGATCGGCAAGAAGCTGATCGGCGCCGGGAAGCACCGCGCCGCGCGCTTCGTTCTCCTGCACGCCTGGCAGGAGGAGCCCGAGTGGGGCGTCGCGCCTGGCTATCTCGCGATCAGCCACTTCCAGGAGAAGGAGTGGGCCGAGGCGGAGCGTTTCGCGCGCATCAGCCTGGCCGCGGACGGGGACAACCCGACGATCTCGCACGTGCTGGCAGGGGCGCTCGCGGAGGAAGGGCGCTACGCCGAGGCGATTCCGTGGCGCAAGAACGCGATCCGCCACGGGGAGGGGGACAGCTGGGAGCAATGGGTGGCGCTCGCGCGCCTACAGCTGTCGGCTGGGGATTCGGCAAAGGCAGTTGTGGCCCGTGACTCGGCTCTAGCGAAAGCAACCGCCCCCGAGCAGGTCCGTCAGATCGGCACGCAGTTCACGCCTTATCCGCCTCCAGTGCCACCGTTGTAAGATCCGGCGTCCGTTGCAGAATCCAACGGGTTCTGCCCTCCTACGCGCGTGGTTACATAAATCATGAAAATTCGGTAAGTGCAATGAATAAAGCACTTACGCACGTTGGATCCGAGCCTGGTCCGGGCTCTGCCTTGATGCACCTCTTATGACGGCTCCTCTCACACCCCATTTCCGAGGCAGCGGACAAGTGTGACGGTCGGGATCGCGGCGTCTTCGTCCGGCTGGTCGGCGAGCGCCACCCACAGCGCGCTCGGCGCGACCGAGGGCTGCGCGATCTTCTACGGGACCGCGACCGCCCCGACGTCGCCGATCGCCCCGGGCTCGCCCGGTGAAGTGGCCTGCACCGCCTGAGGCTTGACGCCTCAGGTCTGAGCAGCGATCCGGATCGGGAATGCAGAGCGTGGCTCGGAGACGCTTCCTGGCCACGCTCTCCCCGTCCGGGGATGTACTGAGTCCCCCAAAACCGCTGAGATCAAAGAATCCAACGATGAGCCGGTCTAGCAAGCAGGGCTTCACCCTGATCGAGTTGCTGATGGTCGTCGTGATCATCGGGATCCTGGCCGCCATCGCGATCCCCAAGTTCTCCGCGACGCGCGAAAAGGCCTTCCGCGCCGCGATGATGTCGGACCTGAAGAACCTCGCGAGCCAGCAGGAGATCTATCACAACGAGAACTCCGCCTTCGCGGGTTCGCTCGCGGCCGCACAGTCGGTGGTCTCCGACGGCGTGACGATCGTGATCAACGAGAGCACGGGGACCGGGTGGTCGGCTACGGCAACCCATCTAAAAGTGCCCACGGAGCAGTGCGGAGTGTACCACGGCGACGCCGCCCAGACCGGCGGCGACCCCGCGATAGCCCCCGGCGTGGTGAGCTGTTCCTTCTGAAGGCGCCAGCGCCCCCCGCGCCGGCGTTTGGCCGTTGTAGGATCCCCGGTTTCTTGCATAATCCAGCGGTCCGCCACGATCCGACAGATGTAGATAAAAGACACAAAATATGCCGTAAGTATCTGTAAGGACTATGTCTTACGAGATCATGGACCGCATCTGGACTTGGTCCTGCCTTGCCTCCGCTCAATGCGGGCCACCCACTACACGCGAGACCCATCCATGCGTAACAACAAGAAGGGCTTCACCCTCATCGAGCTCCTGATCGTGGTCGTGATCATCGGGATCCTGGCGGCCATCGCCATCCCGAAGTTCTCCGCGACGCGCGAGAAGGCGTACTTCGCCGCGATGAAGTCGGACCTGAAGAACCTGGCCAGCCAGCAGGAGATCTACTACGCCGACAACTACGCCTACGAGGACGATCCGGCGATCCTGACGTTCGTGTCGTCCGATGGTGTGACGGTCGGCATCGCGGCGTCTTCGTCCGGCTGGTCGGCGAGCGCCACCCACAGCGCGCTCGGCGACACCGAGGGCTGCGCGATCTTCTACGGGACCGCGACCGCCCCGACGGCGCCGATCGCCCCGGCCTCGGCCGGTGAAATAGCCTGCACCGCCTGAGTCGGAGCGGCTACCGTCTCGGCAGCCTCGCCGCCGATGCGCAGAGCGTGGTCCGGAGATCCTTCCGGGCCACGCTCGTCGCATCGGGGACACTCCTTTTTCCCGTGGGCATTGCTCCACCCGTGCGCTCCGGGCACCTTGCCATCGATGGAGCCAGAGCCTCAACCCAGCCGCCACGGCTCGTGACGCCCCTGATCCCGCTGCGGCGCGAGCTGCTCCTTTCCTTCGCCGTGCTGTTCGTGGCGGCCGTCCTGGTCGCCGTCGTCGGGCTTCTGTTGCTGCTCCCTCTGCTGCCCCTGATGTCGTCGCCGGCGGAGGCGGCGCTGTTCGTGAGCGCCCTCGTGCTGGCCGACCTCGGCATCCTGTTCTGGTTCGGCCACCACCTCCTGAGCGAGCGATTCGTGGGGCCCATGGAAGCGCTCACCGTGGCGGTGCGGCGCATCGCCGACGGCGACTACGGCCATCGCGCGGCCGGGGCCGAGAGCCTCGAGCTGCAGGGGCTCGAGGCCAGCGTCAACGCGATGGCCGACCGGCTCATCCAGGACCAACAGCAGCTCGCCCGCAACATCGCATCGCTGGACGACACCAACGCCGAGCTGGTGCAGGCGCGCAACCAGGTGATCCAGGCGGCGCGGCTCGCTTCGGTGGGCACCCTCGCGGCCGGCATCGCCCACGAAGTGGGCAACCCGCTCGGAGCGATCCTCGCCTACGTGGACGTTGCGCGCGGGCGCGCCGAAAAGGCCGGCGGCGACACCGAGCTTCTCAACTTCATCCGCGGCGAAGCGCTCCGCATCGATCGCATCGTGCGCAGCCTGCTCGACTACGCGCGCCCGCGGCAGGAGGAGTCGGTCGCGGTCGCGCCCAGGCAGGTGATCGAGCGCGTGCGGGAGCTGCTCGAGGCGCAGGGCAAGCTGGACGACGTCGGCCATGAATGGCGGTACGGGGACGGAGTGCCCGACGTCGTCATGGTCGCGCACCGCCTCGAGCAGGTGCTCGTGAACCTCCTGCTCAACGCGGTGGACGCGCTCGAGGGCCGGCCGGACGGCCGCATCGTCGTCACGCTGTCGTCGGATACCGGCGAGGTGCGCGGGCTTCCCTTCCGCCGCGACGGCGACGCCAGCGGGATCAACTACATGCACCGCCGTCGCATCAGCCGCGACCAGGGCGGCAAGGGGGTGGATCCGCTCTTCGCCGCCGACCACGTGGTGGTGATCACGGTCTCCGACAACGGGCCCGGCGTGGTCGACGAGGATCTGGAGAAGGTGTTCGACCCGTTCTTCACCACCAAGGAGCCCGGTAAGGGCACCGGGCTCGGCCTGTCGATCTGCGCCCGTCTCGTGGAAGGGATCGGTGGACGCATTCTGGTGGACCGGGGTCCGGAGGGAGGCGCGCGCTTCACCATCCGGCTCCCCGGCGCGAGGACCGTCCCGTGAAGATCCTGATCGTGGACGACGACGCGGGCCTGCGCCGGTCGGTCGGGCTCATCCTCGGAGATGCGGGCTACGAGGTCGTCACCGCCTCCGACGGCGAGGAGGGGCTGGCGAGCGCGCAGGAGCACAAGCCCGATCTGGTCCTGTGCGACGTGCGCATGCCCAAGCTCGACGGGCTCGAGTTCCTCGATCGCCACCGCCGCCTCGGGCTCGAGTCGCTGGTGCTGATCATGACCGCGTACGGAAGCCTCGATCTGGCCGTGCAGGCGATGAAGCGCGGCGCCTACGATTACATCCCGAAGCCGTTCGGCGCCGACGAAGTGCTCCTCACCGTGCGTAAGGCGGAGGAGCGGGAGCGGCTGCGTCGCGAGGTCGGTAGGCTGCGCGAGGAGGTGCGCGCGGAGGTGCGCTTCGGCGAGGTCGTCGCCCGCGCGCCCGCGATGACGCGGGCCCTCGAGGTCGCGCGCAAGGTCGCCCGCCACGACTCGCCGGTGCTTATCACCGGCGCGAGCGGGACCGGCAAGGAGCTGGTGGCACGACTCATCCACCGCGAGGGCGAGCGCGCTTCCGGGCCCTTCGTGCCGGTCAACTGCGGCGCGGTCCCCGAGGCGCTGCTCGAATCGGAGTTCTTCGGCGTCGTGCGGGGCGCCTTCACCGGCGCGGACCGCGACCGGGCGGGCCTGTTCGAAGCGGCCGACGGCGGCACGCTCTTCCTCGACGAGGTGGCCGAGCTGCCGGTTCAGCTGCAGGTGAAGCTGCTGCGCGCCCTCCAGGAGCGGGAGGTGCGCAGGCTGGGCGGCACCGCCAGCACGCCCGTGAACGTGCGGGTGCTGGCCGCCACCAACCGCGACCTGCGCGCGGCCGTGCAGAGCGGTGCGTTCCGCGAGGACCTCTACTACCGGCTCGCGGTCGTCCCCATCCACCTGCCGTCGCTCGCCGAGCGCAGCGAGGAGATTCCCGAGCTCGCGCATCACCTGCTCGAGCGGCACGCGCGCCGCCTGGGCGTGCGCGTGTCGGGCATCGAGCCGGAAGCGATGGAGATCCTGCTCGCGTATCCGTGGCCGGGGAACATCCGCGAGCTGGAGAACGTGCTCGAGCGCGCGCTCGTGCTCACCGAGGGGTCGCGGCTCGCCGCCGCCGACCTTCCCGAGGCCGTGCGCGTGCCGAGCCCGGGCGGCGCCAGCGGCCGCTTTCGCGACGACGACCTGTCGGTCAAGCGCCAGACCGCGGAGCTCGAGCGCTTCCTCATCCAGCGGGCGCTCGAGCGCACCGGCGGCAACCGCACCGCCGCCGCCGGGTTGCTCGAGCTGTCCCCGCGCGCGCTCCGCTACAAAATCCAGGACTACGGCCTCAAGTAGCGACGAGCGGAGCGGCGGGCGCTAGACAGTCCCGACGCGGCATCCCCCAGCCCCGGCGCGGTCGCCATCGTCGCGCATGCGCTCCGGCTACACCCTCCTCGAGATCTCCGTCGTGCTCGCGCTGCTCGCGCTCGCCGGCACGGCCATCCTCCCGGCGGCGCGTCGCAGCGCGGACCGGGCCGCTGTCGCGGGGGCGCGCGAGGCGGTGGCCGGGCTGGTCGTGCGCGCGCGCACCGAGGCGATGCTCCTGGGCGGCGCCGCTCTGCACGCGCGCCCCGCCGACGGCTCGGTCTGGGTCCAGGCCGGCGACTCCACGATCGTCGCGCTCCGTCTGGGCGCGGAGTTCGGCGTGTCGCTCGAGATCGTGGGCGGGGCCGCGGAAGCGGAGCTCAAGTTCGACGCGCTCGGGCTGGGACGGCGCGCGAGCCGCACGCTGGTGCTCCGGCGCGGGGACGCGGAGGCGCGGCTGGTGGTGGCCGCGTACGGCCGCGCGGTGCGCTCGTGAGGCGCGGGTTCACGCTGGTCGAGGTGCTGGTGGCGCTCGCGATCCTGGAGATCGGGCTGGTCGGAGCCGCCGGAACGCTGCTCGCCGCGCGGCGCGCGCTCACCGCCGCCGAGCGCCTCCACCGGGCGACCCAAACCGCCGCCGACGTGGTCGATTCGCTGCTGGCGGTGGGAGGGTCCGGGTCGGGTCAGCGCGACGGTGAATGGGGGCGGGTGCGCTGGTCGGCGGCGGGTGAAGGCCTGGATCTGCTGGCGGAGACGCCAGCCGGCGCGCCGCTCTTCGTGTGGTGGATTCCGACCGGCGGCGGTCCCCCGTGAGGGAGCGCGGCGGGTCCACGATCGCCGAGACGCTGTGGGCGCTGCTCCTCCTGCTCATCACCCTGGGGCTCGCGTGGGAGGTCACCGCGCGGGCGGGTCGTTCGGCGGCCGCGATGGCGGAGGCTGGCGAGAGTCTGGCCGCGAGCCGCGCCGCTGCCTGGATTCTCCAGGAGGAGCTGGAAGGGGTGCGAGCGCCGGATGACGTGAGCGCGCCGGCCGGAGATTCCTTTTCGATACGCGGGTTCCGCGGCGCTGCCGTGGTGTGCGGGGCTCCCGCGGCGGCGCAGCTCCTGGTGCGCTGGTCCGGCGTGCGCGCTCCCGATCCCACGAAGGATTCGGTCCTGGTTCTGCGCGGGGACGGGAGCGGGGCCGTGCGTGGGCTGGTTGCCCGCGTGGCAGCCGCGCGGGGATGCTCGGACGGTCCGGCGGAGCGCTGGACGCTCGACGCTCCAGAACCAGCCGCCGCCCTGCTGCGCTTCTTCGAGCGGGGCAGCTACCACCTCTCCGACGAAGCGCTCCGCTACCGCATCGGCCGGGGCGGCCGCCAGCCGCTCACCCCGCCGGCGCTGGATCCGGCCGGGTCTGGAATCGTGGCTTCGGGGCCCGGCCGCATTGCGGTGCGCCTCGCGCTGCGGGGATCGCGCTCGCGTCGAGCGGGTCCGGCGGAGCTGCGCACCTTCTGGCTCCCGGGGGGCTGGTGAGCCGAGCCCCGGTCTGCGTCGGCCGGGGCGGCTTCGCCGTGGTCGCCGTCCTCCTGCTCTTGATCGGCCTGATGGGGCTCGCCCACGGCGCTCTCCTCCTCGCCGAGCGCGAGCGAATCGCCAGCGGTCTCGAAGCGCGCTTATTGTCGCGACGGCTGGCAGCCCGGGCCGCCGCGCGCCCGCCGGAGGGGACGGACACGCTGCCGACCCTGGGCCGGACCGCGATTCCCCTCGGTGGGGGGCGGCGCGAGCTCCTGCGGTGGCGAACCGACGGGGTGGGGATCGGGCGGGAGCTGGTGTTGCTCGTCGGGGTGGCGGCGCTGGAGGGGCTGCCGGGTGAGGACCGCGTCGGCGCGCTCGCCGCCGTGCTCGACCCCTCGGCGCGCGCGGCGAGAGCGGCGGCGGTGGTCGAGGCGGGAGGCGGCGCCGACGTCGGGGCCGACGGTGTGACGGCGAGCGGATGGCTCGCGCCGGATGCCGCCCAAGCGGCGGCATGCACGGCCGAGTTGCGGGCGCTGGACTCCCTGGGCGCCGTCGCTCCGCCCCCGCTGGCGGCCCTCCCTCCGGCGGCCGTCCCGGTTCTGCCCGGGCTCGGCGCGATTCCTGGCGACACCCTGCTCGCGCGCGTCGCTGGGAGGATCGCCGCGACGGCTACGCCCCAGCCGCGGGAGTGGCTGGGTGCCTGCGTTCCGGGGTTGCTCAACTGGGGCAGCCCGTCCGACCCCACCGGGCCGTGCGGGACGCGGTGGGTTCTGCGCGCGGCCGACCGCGACCTCCTGGTCCGGGGCGGGGAGGGGCAGGGGGTGTTGATCGTCGCCGGCTCGCTCACGCTCGCCGACGGCGCCCGCTTCGACGGCGTCGCCCTGGTCGGCGGCGACTTGACCGTCGTGCGAGGTGCGACACTCGCAGGGATGGCGCGCGTCGCCGGCTTGGTGCGGGTGCGCGACGGAGGACGGGTCGTGGGATCGGCGTGCGCCGTCGCGAGGGCGATCCGAGCCTCCGCTCCTCTCCGCCGACCGTGGCTCCTGCCCGGGCTGGCGCGCGTCCACCCGCTCTGACGGGGAGCCCCGAACCTTTCGGATCCACCGGCAGATTTTTCCCTACCCCGGAAACATCTGTCCTCTTCGAGCCTTTACTCCTCCGGGAAACCCGCATAGATATTGGCCTCGGCGGGTGGCATGGAACTCGCCCCCCCCTCGCGCCGCGGCCCGGGGCCAGTTTGGCCCGCGACCCCCTCGGCGATCCCGCCGACATTCTCGCACTGGACAGGTCAGGATGAACCGCAAGCGCGGTTTCACGGTGATCGAGCTGCTGATCGTGCTCATGGTGGGCGCCGTGCTCACCGGGATCGCGTTCCGCTCGTTCAGCGGTGTCCAGGGCAAGATGGCGGCCCGCCAGGCCCGCCTGGTGTTCGCGTCGCTGCACGCCCGCACCCGGGCCCAGGCGATCGAGATGGCGACCACCACCCAGCTCAATATCGACTTCGCGCGCGACAGCGTCTGGATCCAGCGCGGCGCGACCCGCATCGAGACCCTGCGCTTCCGCGAGACCATGGACGTGGACATCCGGGGCACCGGCACGCTGCGGCTGTGCATGAGCCCGCGCGGCTTCGCGGAAACCGCGTGCAACTCGTTCAACACCACGCAGACGGTCGTCTTCGCCGCCGGCAGCGATACCGCCGGCGTTCAGATCCGCACCCTCGGCCAGCTCTACTACTGACCCACATGACCCATTCGCCGACGACCCTGACGCATCCCCGCGCGCTGTGTGACCGCGGCTTCTCCCTCGTGGAGCTGGTCATCGCGGTCATCATCCTGTCCATCGGTGTGCTCGGGCTCGCGGGCACGACGGCCTTCGTCATCCGTCAGGTGACGCTGGCCGACGTGAACACCGAGCGGTCGGCGTCGTTGCAGAACGTCATCGAGCGGCTGCGCGCGACCAGCGTCAACTCGATCTCCACGGGCAGCGTGACCAACGGCTCGTTCGTGACCACCTGGGCCGTCAGCGACAGCTCGTCGCGCAGCAAGACGGTGCGGGTGATCACTGACGGCCCCGGGTTGCGCAAGGATTCGGCGGCCGTGGTGCCGATGCTCGGCCGCAATGTGAGGGACACCTTCTTCTTGGTGGTGCTGAAACCATGAACCGTAAACGGGGTGGCTTCACGATCATCGAGATGATGATCGTCGCGGTGCTGGGCGCGCTCGTGGTCGCGGCCACGTATCAGGTGCTGCTCACCAACCAGCGCACCTATACCGCGCAGAACGCGCAGATCCAGGGCCAGCAGACGGTTCGCGCCGGGATGGACGTGCTCTTCAGCGAGCTACGCGAGCTGAGTCGGCTCGGGGGCGACATTCTCGCCTTCGGCTCCGACACGCTGAAGGTCAGGTCGATGCGGAAGTTCGGACTGGTGTGCGCCGTCAACCTCGCCACCGGCACCATGGACGTGCGCAAGTACGGGACCTGGTTCGAGGTGGGCGACTCGGTCGTGATCTACGCGGAGAACACCACGACCTCGGCCACGGACGACCGCTGGGTGAGGGGAAGGGTCACCGCTCGAGATACCGCGATCGCGTGCGGCTCGGTCGCGGCCCAGCGGCTTACGATCCCGGCCATCGTGACGGCCGCGACCACCTCCAGCCCCCGCGACACCATCCGGGTGGGCTCCAACCTGCGCAGCTACACGCATTACACCTACGGAATGTACACGATCGACGGGTCCCCCTACCTGGGTCGCAAGGATTCGGGCGGCGGGGCGGCGGTGGCGATGGTGGGTCCGTTGCGGACGGGCACCCCGGCCGGCCTCGCCTTCCGGTACCTGGATACGCTGAACACGGTCACCGCCACCCTGGCCAACATCGCCGTGGTCGAGGTGACGCTGCGGACGCTGTCGAGCGTCCGCGGACCGAACGGCGCCTTCGTGCAGGATTCCATCACCACCCGGATCTTCCGGCGCAACTGAGAGACGCGACCCATGAACACGAGAGGGACCATGCACAAGCGACGCGGGAACCGGGACGGCTTTGCCCTCCCGGTGGCGGTGTTCGCCCTGGTGATCATCGGCGTCCTGGTGACCGGCGGCTTCTACATGGCGCGCCAGGAAACCCGCATCGGGGTGGCGAGCCAGAACGCCTTGGACGCGTTCTACCTGGCCGAGCGCGGGATCTACAACACGCTGGCGACCTGGAACAACGCCGCCATGAGCGCCCCCGGCGCATGGAACACCACCACGGTGACCGGCTCCGGCACCAGCGGCACCTGGAGCGTCACGGTCATGCCGATGACGTCCAAGCTCTACTTCCTCCAGGCCACCGGCACGGTGACCAAGGGGGGTGCCCTGTGGGCGGGCGCCAGCCGTCAGGTCGGCTTGATCGCCCGCATCAACTCGGCCAGCCTGGACCCGCCGGCGGCGCTCACGACGATCGGCGCGCTCAAGTTCGGCGGCAGCTCGATCATCGACGGGAACGACACCGACCCGGGCCAATGGCCGGGGCTGTGCGGAAGTCCGAACACCAACAAACCCGGCATCATGATCAAGGACACAACCCTGCTGAACTTCGTCGGCAACCGCACCAACATTCAGCGCACGCAGCTGTTCGGCACGAGCGACTTCCAGCAGGACGCGTCCATGACCTCTGCCAGCCTGACCACCTTCGGCGACATGACGTGGACCGATCTGACGCTGATGGCGGATAAGCATTTCACGACCGCTCCCGGGAACCCGGCCCCCAGCCCGACCGTGGGAGCGACCACGGGGACCTGCGACACGTCGGTCATGAGCAACTGGGGGTACCCGCTCGCCAACACCCACCCCTGCTTCAACTACTTCCCGATCATCTGGCTCGACAACCCCACCACGCTGTGGAATTTCACCGGCGGCGAGGGTCAGGGGATCCTGTTGATCGAAGGGGACATCAAAGTGACCGGGCAATTCCAATTCTACGGCCCCATCTACATCAAGGGCCACCTGGAGACCGCCGGCGGCGGCGGCACCCAGCACTTCCACGGCGGCATCGTCGCGGCCAACGCGGACCTCGAGCAGAACAGCGTGCTCGGCACCGCCGACATCATCTACTCGAGCTGCGCCATCGAGCGGGCCATCCTCAACAATTCCGGCCTCACCGCGGCCAAGCCTCTCGCCCAGCGCAGCTGGGTGGACCTGTCCAGCGTCGCCTACTGATCGCTGTCCATCGGCCCGTTCCGGAGGTTCGGAACGGGGCCGTTTCTTTTGGTATTTCAAATGTTTACGGACGGGCCACGCTCAGGGATTCGCAGAATTTTTGCTTGACAGGGCTTCAAGTCCTGAGCTAAGGTGGCTTGGCAGAAATCGGTAAAAATATGTTTCGAGACCCTCCGGCCTGGGCGGCCCATGGCGCTGTTCGGACGCAAGAAGAGCACGATCGGACTTGACATCGGGTCCGGCTTCGTGAAGATGGTCCAGGTCGACCATTCGGGTGACCAGCCGGAGGTCACCCGGGTCGCTATGCGCCCGCTCCTCCCCGACGCCATCGTCGAGGGGGAGATCATGGACCACGGCTTGGTCGCGGACACGGTCTCCGGGCTGTTCCAGGAGATCGGCATGAAGGGAGCGGACGTGGTCACCGCGGTGGGCGGCCACGACGTCATCATCAAGAAGATCGAGATGGACCGGATGAAGGAGTCGGACGCCCGCGAGGTGATCCGCTGGGAGGCGGAGCAGCACGTGCCGTTCGACATCAAGAGCGTCGAGCTCGACTTCCAGATCCTCAACCCGTACGGGGAAGGGATGCAGATGGAGGTCCTGCTGGTGGCCGCCAAGCGCGAGCTGGTGGACAACAAGGTGAGCCTGATCAGCGAGGCCGGCCTGTCCGCCGCCATCATCGACGTGGACGCCTTCGCCCTCCACAACGCCTTCGAGCACAACTACCCCGAGGCGATGCAGGGCATCGTGGCCCTGGCCAACGTCGGCCACGAGGTCACCAACGTGAACATCCTCGAGGACGGGGTTCCCATCCTGACCCGCGACATCCCGTTCGGCTCGCGCCGGGTCCGCGAGGACCTGCAGCGCGAGCGCGGCCTCACCGCCGAGCAGGCCGAAGACGTGGTGCAGGGGCGGGAGACGATCCCTGACCTCGCCCGTTTCGTCGAGCAGAGCACCGACGAGGTGGCGGTCGGGATCGAGCGGGCCGCCGCCTTCCTGATGACGCGGCAGTCGGGCGCCGGACTGGGCCGCATCTACCTGAGCGGGGGGGGCGCGCGCATTCCGGGCATGGCCGCAGCGCTCAGCCGCCGCATGAACGTCGAGACGCACCTGGTGAACCCCTTCCAGCGCGTGCCGGTGGCCGCGGGTGCCGCCGGCGATCTCAACCTGGAGGAGGCAGGGCCCATGCTGCTGCTGCCGTTGGGTCTGGCCCTCCGCAAGGTTTGAGCACGATGACCTCCGCTCCGACCCCGAGGGTCACGCCTTGATCGAAGTCAACCTGCTACCGGGCGGCAGGAAGCGCGCTGCGAAGGGCAAGAAGGGCGGCGGCTTCAAGCTGCCCAGGATCGGCGGCCTTCCGACCGACCGCTGGGTCCTGGGCGCGGCCGGCATCGGCATCGCCGCCGCGGCTGTGATCGCGTGGCTGTTCCTCGGCGTGCGGACGGGCCGCGAGGAGACGCAGGTGGCGCTCGACGAGGCCGTGCAGGACTCGGTGCGCTTTTCCGACCTGATCGCCCGCACGCAGCTGCTGACCGCGCGCCGGGACTCGATCGCCCAGCGCGTCGGGATCATCCAGGGGATCGATCAGAACCGCTTCGTGTGGGCTCATACGCTGGACGAGATCGGGCGGGCGCTCCCCGACTACACGTGGTTGGCCGAGCTCACCCAGGTCTCCAACGACCCAGTCACCCTGCGGCTCGTCGGGCAGGCGGGCAACAACTTCGCCCTGACCGTCTTCATGGAGCAGCTGGAGACGTCCCCGTTCCTCCAGGGTGTGACCCTGATCCAGAGTCAGCAGGAATTCGTCGGCCAAGGGACGAATGGCCAGCAGGTTGTTCAGGGCTTCGTGCTGGAGGTCGGGTACGTGCAGCCGCCGATGGAATTCCTCCAGACGGTGCCGCTCTTCGAGGGCGCGACCGAGACCCAGACCGAGACCCGCGATTCGACCGCCGCGCGCGCGCCGGCCGCTCCCCCGGCCCCCCGCGAGGAGGACTGAGCCATGGCCCTGTTGCCCAAGGAAAAGAAGCAGCAAAAGGCGGTCGGCGTCGGCGTCGCGGCGCTCGTTCTCTTCTACGTGTTCTACTCGTTCTGGTATACCGGCAAGCGCGACGAGGTCACGGCCATGCAGGAACACCTCGAGACGCTCGAGACCAAGAACCGCACCGCCCAGATCACGGCCGCGCGGGGCGGCGGCGAGATCGAGGAGAGGCTGGCCGCGTACGAGCGCCACGTGATGGTGCTCGAGGCGCTCATCCCGGCCTCAGATGAAGTTCCCGCGCTGCTGCGCCAGATCACCAGCGAAGCGCGCCGCCTCATCGGCACCGATCCGGCCCAGTTCCGGCCCGAGCCGGACGAGCCCGGGGAGTTCTACACGAAGAAGGCGTACCAGATGCAGGCGATCGGCGAGTACCACGAGGTGGCGCGGTTCCTCGCTTCGATCGCGTCATTGCCGCGCATCATCACGCCGGTGGATCTGACGCTCACCACCTACGACAACACACAGAATCTGTCCGATCTGGAAAACCCCGTGGTCGCGGACTTCCGCATCGAGACCTACGTGCTGCCGCAGGCGGGCGACGCGCCGCCGCCGGCACAGGTGGGAGGCTGATCATGGCCCGCGCGCGCGCCTTCGCGCTGCTCGCCGGATTGCTGCTGGTTGCGGCTCCGGCTGCGGCCCAGGAACCAGCCCCGCCCGCGGACTCCGCCCAGGCCCCGCCGGGTCCGCCGGTGCCTCCGACCGAGCTGGTCTTCGAGCGTGAAGTGTTCGACTACCCGACCTACAAGCGGCGCAATCCGTTCCGCCCCCTGGTGGGCAATCAGGCGGGAGGGCCGCGCTTCGAGCAGGTGCGGCTGCGCGGCATCATCTGGTCGGCGGATCCGCAGCGCAGCGTGGCTCTGTTCGGAATCGGATCGGCCGCCGCGGCCGCCGCCGAGGCAAGGCCGGGCGAGGTCAACACGAAACGGCTCCGCGTGGGCGAGGTGTGGGGCAACATTCGGGTGGTGGAGATCAAGCAAGACCAGGTGGTGGTTTCGGTGGAAGAATTCGGATTGAGCGAGCGCAAGACGCTCGAGCTCACCAGACGACGGGCCGGAGGAGGCTCATGATGTCCTCGATGTTCGCGCTCTGGGCGGCCGCCCTGCTTGGGACCGGTGGTCCAGTCACCGGCGTATCGGTGTCGGTAGCCGCCGAGCGGACCCACATCCTGATCGCTGTCGACGGCGAGGTCGAGTACCGGGACTTCACGATGGAAGGCCCGAACCGCCTGGTCATCGACATCATCGGATCACGGCTCGCGCTCCCCCAGGACGACTATCCCGCGATCAATCGCGGCGGCGTGATGGCGCTGCGCACGAGCCAATACTCGGCCGAAGTGGTCCGCGTAGTGCTCGAGCTCGACGCGCTCATGCCCTACGAGATCCAGCGGGCGGCCGGCGGTCTGCGGGTCGTGCTCGCGAAGCCCACCGGGCCCTTCGATCCGTGGACGTCGGCCGGGCTGTCCGATACCCCCGTCCCGGCGCCGGCTGTCCCGACCGTCCGCGACGTCAGCCCGATGGCAAGTCCGTTGCTCGCGGGTGCGAGAACGAGAACCGGAGCACGCGCCCCGGCACGTCCCCAGGAGGCGCCCCAGGAGGCCAGGCGGATCACGGTGGCGTTCGAGAACACCCCGATCCAGGACGTCCTCTTCACGTTTGCCGACTTCGCCGGCCGCTCCATCGTGGCCGGGTCGCTGGTGACCGGGACCGTCTCCGCGGTGATCGACAACCAGCCGTGGGATCAGGCGCTGGACGCGATCCTCACCGCCCAGGGGTTGTCCGCCCGCGAGATGGAGACCGGCATCATCCGCGTGGACAATATCACCAACCTGAACGAGCGCGAGGGGGTCGAGCAGCTCATCACCGACACCTACCGCGTCAACTTCGGCACCGCGGCCGAGCTCGCGACGGCGCTGGTGAACATCAAGACGACGCGCGGGAGCATCACCGCCGCCGCGGGCGCCAACGCGCTCATCGTGACCGACATCCAGCGCGTGCACGACGCCGTGCGGGAACTGGTGACGGGATTGGATGTGCGCACTCCGCAGGTCCAGATCGTAGCTAAGATCGTGTTCGTGAACCGGACGGATCTGAACGAATTCGGCGTCACGTACGATCTCAAGGATTCGCGCGGCAACCAGCTCAACGTGGTGTCGCCCGGCGCCACCGACACGGACGGCGACGGCGTCATCGAGCTGCCCGGCGAGCAGGTCGAGACCGGTACCAACGTCTTCTCGCTGGGCGGCAACTCGGTCGCCGCTCTCGGCAACGCCAACACCCGCGTGGTGGGTCCGACGCTGTCGCTGCTCACTTCGCTGCTGATCGGGCGGCACACGCTCATCAACTTCATCGAGGCGCTGTCGTCGGTGAACATGTCCGACATCCAGGCGGTGCCGTCGATCATGGTGCTCGACAACCAGCAGGCGCGCATCCAGGTCGGTCAGGAGACGCCGCTCCGCATCATCGACGCGGGCGGCGGCGGGGCCGGCGGCGCGCTGCCGACGGCGGCCGTGCAGATCCAGGAGACGGGGATCATCCTGGAGGTGACGCCGCACGTCACCGCGAACGAGAACATCCTCCTCCAGCTCCTGGCGGAGCGATCGGATGCGCAGCTCGCCGAATCCGACGTCGGCTTCATCTTCAACACGCAGAGAGCGACGACCCGCGTGCTGGTGCAGGACGGCGAGACCGTCGTCATCGGCGGGCTCACCGTGACGGAGAAGAACGAAGTGCGGTCGGGCATCCCGCTGCTCATGGACCTGCCGTTGATCGGCCGCCTGTTCCGGGTGGACCGCAACCAGACGGTCCAGCGGGATCTGATCATCCTGATCACCCCGCACATCGTTCGCTGACTGACGCCTAGCCGGGACTCCGGAGCCGAATCATGAGCTTGATGAGCCTCGCGCCCGTGCGCGCCGCGCGCTTCACTGCGGTCCTCGCTGGCGTCCTTCTGCTGGCGGCCTGCGACGGGCCGAACCAGTTCGCGACGCCGATCCCCGGAACGGGACCGGGCGGCGATACAAAGCCGCCCAAGGTCGACATTCAGCTGCCGCGCGGCGATTCGCTGTCCGCCAAGCCGCTGGGCGACTCGGTGCTCGTCCGCGTCCGCGTGACCGACAACGTGGGGGTGGACAGCGTGGTGTTCTTCGGCATCGCCAACCGGGGCGACAAAACGCTGGGGACCGACACAGTGGTGACGCGCTTCACCCGTAAGAAGGTGGCGCTCCCGGCCAATACCAGGGACACCACTATCACCCGGTACTTGATTCCGTTGCCGAGCAAGGTGAAGGAGCTCTCCAAGATCATCGTCCTCGCCTTCGACAACGAGGGCAACGTGGCCGCGGACACGTCGAGCCTGGTGCTCGGCGGACCGGACGTGATTCTCCAGAACATCCAGGCTGGGCAGTCGATCCAGGCCGGCCTCGGACTGAGCCTCCGGGTCGTCGCGCGCGATCCGCAGGGCATCATCCAGATCCAGATCAACTTCGCCGGCGCGTTCACGCGCTCGGTGGTGAAGACCATCACGCCCGCAGCCGACTCGGTCGTCTTCGACACCACCGTCGTGGTGCCGACCGGGGTGTTCGGGGCGCTTTCGATCACCGCGGTCGCGCGCAACGCGCTGGACGTAGCGGGCCAGGACGGGCCTCTCATCGTCAACGTGGTGTCGGCCAGCGCCGGCGATACCATCAAGCCGTGGCTCGTCGCGCTCGCCAGCTCCCCCGAGCGGCTCGAACTCAAGGACTCGATCACGGTGGTCGTGACCGGCTTCGACAACACGCAGGGGAGCGGAGTGCGGACCGCGGGCTATACGGTGCGCGGCATCGCGCCGTCGCGCGGGGACACGCTCATCCGTTCGGGTAGTCGCACCTTTACCCCCCCGCGCACCGGCACCGTTTCGGAGGCGTTCAAGGTCGTCACGTTCAACGTCGATTCGCTGAACCTGCCGGACACTCTCGTCTACGAGATCACGGGCTACCTGATCGACGCGCAGGGCAACTGCGCGGCGAGCATCGGAGGGCCCCAGCCGGTGAGCCTGCAGTGTGACACGCTCCGCACCGGCCAGATCGTCGCGCGCGGCCGCACCGGCCAGCGGCTGACCCGCACCATCGTGGCGGGCCGCACCGTGACCCTGCCGACCGGCGGGCGCATCATGGACGCGGTCATCGACACGCTGCGCCGCAACCTGTACCTGTCCAACCAGCCGAAGGGGCAGGTCGAGGTGTTCCGCATTCAGCAGGAGCGGTTCCTGCCTGCGGTGCCGGTCGGCTCGGAGCCTTGGGGAATGTCCTTGAATCGAGGACACGACACCCTATTGGTGGCGAATTCAGGGGGCACGAACATCTCGAGTGTCTTTCTGGGGGTCGCAAACGGCGCAGGGCCCTTCCGAGAGATCAGCAATCGCCGTCTCCTGTTGCCGAACGTGAATTTGTTTGATATCGAGGCTATAGTAGACGACTTAGGATTCTTGAGGTACGCCCCTCGTTTCATTTCAAATGCGACTCCGCCGGGCTTCAGTACGCGGCCGCAATTCCTGGCCGTGGATTCGGCCGGAGAGATTCTGTTTTCGACTAAGACCACGCTCCTTGCGAACTACGGCATCATCGCGAAGGTGTTCATTCCCGCCGATCGAGGGCGACCGACTGAAGTGCGGCCCGAGATCGAATTGTTCTGGGATCACGCAGACCTGACTGTGGCTCCAGCCTTCACCGCTGTGGCGAACGTTGACCGAGTTGATATCCGGAAGACCCCTACGGGCGACAGCGTGATCATCTACGACCACGTGCCAGGTTTCCCGAACGACACGATCTCGGCAGGGCCCGACTTTGTGGACAAGGCAGCCGCCGCGCTGAAGCTCTTGGGTTCGGATATAAAGACGGGCCCGGGGCGGTTCAGCGTGCCTGGGTTCGGCTTCGGGGATACCACGTTTGTGACGGCTTCCGGCAACGGCGGTTGGGTTGTGTTCGGTGAGGGCGCCGTCGGTCCGGTGGGTAGGATCATCATGTACGATGCCAAGCGGCGAAAGATCAGCAATATGATTCAAGTGGCCGACCTGATGGTCAACGCGAGTGAAACAGTGCAGGGCCTGGGGCTCAACTACGACGGTACGCTAGGGGTCGCGCGTGGTTTCGACGCATACTTCTTTACCGCCGACTTCAGGCTTCAGGGTGTGGCACAGCTGCCCCAGGGGGGAGCCGGCGCTGTGCTTCATCCTCTTCACGCAAATGCCAAGTCGCGGGACAACAACAACGGTGAGTACCGGCCCGATACACACATGGCTTTCGTCGGCACCGGTGAACGCACGATCGACATCTTCGACACGTTCCATTTCTTCCGCTCCGGCCGTCTCTTCATCCGCGACATCGTGCAGGGCCCGTTGCGCGCGGTGCTGCCGTTCCCCGAGGACAACGCCGGCCTCACCTGCGCGACGATTCCGGTCACCGATCAGGCGGGCAGGACGATTGGCCGGGCGATCTCGATCTTCCAGAACGGCGACTTCGACCGGCCCTATCCGCCGACCGGAACGACCGACGACCGCTGCATCGTCGTGAAGCTGTTCGGCGTCACCAACACCGGCGGCGTGGTCGTGGTGGACGTTCGCAAGGCGGACATCCTGCGCCACCACCCCGCGCGGGGTCCACAGGACTGAGGGGCGCGGTCGGCGGGCGGGGCGCGGCCCCAGGGGCACGTGCTCCCGG
The DNA here is from genome assembly GCA_964201975.1 of Longimicrobiales bacterium. Taxonomy (GTDB): domain Bacteria; phylum Gemmatimonadota; class Gemmatimonadetes; order Longimicrobiales; family Gaopeijiaceae; genus UBA2988. The sequence continues at coordinate 18,259 of CAXNGW010000008.1, forward strand.
GGGCCGCAGCGCATCCGGGGATCCGTGCGGACGATGACCTTCGCGTTGACCGACCGGGCGACCCCGGCGACCTTGAGCGGCCCTTCGGATGGGCTGCGGTCGGGCCCCGTGACCTGAAGAAAGCCAACCAAAATACGATGCGACGCATTTCCTTCCGCACAGCCGGTGAGTCCCACGGCCGCGGGCTGGTGGCCATCCTGGAAGGGATTCCAGCCGGCCTTTCCATCTCCATGGAGCACGACGTGGACCCCGAGCTGCGCCGCCGGCAGGGCGGCCACGGCCGCGGCCGGCGCATGCAGATCGAGACCGACCGGGCCGACCTGATCTCGGGCGTGCGGCTGGGGGAGACGATCGGCTCGCCGATCGCGCTGGTGATCTGGAATCGTGACGCGGACAACTGGGCCACCGCGATGAGCCCGCTGCCCCCGGAGCCGGAGGTCAACCCGAAGGCCCTGCGGGCCATGTACCTGCCCCGGCCCGGTCACGCGGATCTGGTGGGGGTGCTCAAGTACGACCGCCGCGACGCTCGCGACGTTCTGGAGCGTGCGAGCGCGCGCGAGACCGCCGCCCGGGTCGCGTGCGGCGCCATCGCCAAGCGGCTCCTGGCGGAGGTCGGGATCCGGATCGGCAGCCACATCGTCAGCATCGGCAGCGAGTCCGCGCGCCTTCCGGACGAGCTCCCGGACGACCTGAATGCGGCGGTCGCCGGCGATCCGGTGCGCTGCCTGGACGCGGAGGCATCCGCGCGCATGACGGCGGCGATCGACCAGGCCAAGGACGAGGGAGACACCCTCGGCGGCGTCTTCGAGGTGGTGGTGACCGGGGTCCCGGTCGGGCTCGGCAGCTACGTAGCGTGGGACGCCAAGCTGGACGGGCGCCTCGCCGGCGCGATGATGTCGATCCAGGCGGTGAAGGGCGTGGAGATCGGCCTCGGCTTCGAGGGCGCGCGACGGCCGGGATCGCAGGTGCACGATCCCATCGAGACCGACCCGTCCAAGCCGCGCACGGGGGCCATCGGCCGCTCGTCGAATCGCGCGGGCGGCTTGGAGGGAGGGGTGACGACCGGCGAGCCGCTCGTCGTGCGGGGGGCGATGAAGCCCATCTCGACGCTCCGCCGCCGACTGCCGTCGGTCGATCTGCGCGACGGCTCGCCCGCGGACGCGGCGGTCGAGCGCAGCGACGTGTGCGCGGTGCCGGCCGCGGGAGTGGTGGGGGAGGCGATGGTCGCGCTGGTGCTCGCCGACGCGCTGCTCGAGAAGTGCGGCGGCGACTCGGTGGCGGAACTCAAGCGAAACCTGGATGGGTATCTCGCCCACCTGGGACGGCGCGGCTTCGGCGAGCGCTGAGATGATGGTCATGACCGTGCCTGCCGTCGATCGCCCCGTTCCGCACCCCCACTCGGGGTGGCAGCGGGTCGTGCTGGTCGGCTTCATGGGCAGCGGCAAGAGCACGGTCGGACGGCTGCTCGCGCACCGCCTTGAGTGGACGTTCGTGGACCTGGACGACGAGGTGGAGGCGCGCGCCGATTGCAGCGTGGACGAACTGTTCCGGGTCGCGGGGGAGGCGGAGTTCCGACGCGTCGAGGGCGAGGCCGGGGCCGCCGCGTTGGCGCGGCCGCGGACCGTGTTGGCGCCGGGCGGTGGGTGGTCGCTCGCGCCGGGCAGGCTGGAGGGGTTGCCCGCGGGCAGCCTCACGGTCTGGCACGAGGTCACGCCTGAGGTCGCCGTCCGGCGCGCGACCGGACACGGGCGCGTGCGGCCGCTGTTGGCGGGCTCCGATCCGGTGGAGCGCGCCCGTGAGCTGCTGCGGCAGAGGGAAGAGGTGTACCGGCGGGCGCGGCTCCATCTCGAAGCAGGGGCCGCAACCCCGGCCGCGCTGGTGAACGCGATCGTAGCGCACATGAAAGGGAGCGCATGAGCCCCACCAAGCCCAAGGTCGATCAAGTCAGGCGCCTCGTCATCGTCGAGTCGCCCGCGAAGGCGCGCACGATCGAGCGGTACCTGGGGGCCGGCTATGACGTCGCCGCCTCGGTCGGACACGTTCGTGACCTGCCGCCGAAGGAGCTTGGGGTCGACGTGGACAACGGCTTCGAGCCGAAGTACGTCACGATCCACGGCAAGGCCAAGGTCATCGCAGACCTGAAAAAGAGGGCGAAGAGCGCGGACCAGGTGCTGCTCGCGACCGATCCGGACCGCGAGGGCGAGGCGATCGCGTATCACGTCGCCGAGCAGCTTGGCGATCCGACCGACTCCGTCCGCTTCCGCCGCGTCCAGTTCCACGAGATCACGCGGGACGCGGTGCGCGCCGCCATCGACAACGCCGGCACCCTCGACATGAAGAAGGTCGAGGCGCAGCAAGCGCGCCGCATCCTGGACCGGCTGGTCGGATACCAGGTGAGCCCGTTCCTGTGGAAGCCGATCTTTCCGGGGCTGTCCGCGGGCCGGGTGCAGACGGTGGCGCTCAGGCTCATCTGGGAGCGTGAGGAGGAGATCCGCGCGTTCCGGGCGCAGGAGTACTGGTCGATCACCGCGCGTCTCGCCAAGGATGGGCAGGACTTCGACGCCAAGCTCCACCACCTGGACGGCAAGTCGGCGCATCTCGGCAACGAGTCCGAGGCGGCCGCGGTGCTGGCGGACGTACAGGGGGTCGAATTTCCGGTCGCGGACATCAAGCGCCGCGAGCGCCGCAAGAATCCGGCGGCGCCCTTCACCACCTCCACCCTCCAGCAGGAGGCCGCGAAGCGGATGCGCTTCTCGGCCCGCCGTACCATGAGCACGGCGCAGCGGCTGTACGAGGGCGTCGAGCTGAAGGGGCGCGGAGCGGTCGGTCTGATCACCTACATGCGAACCGACTCCACGCGGGTCGCGGGCGTCGCGGTCGAGCAGGCGCGGGGGTGGATCGCGGCCGAACTGGGCAAGCCGTTCGTCTCGGAAAGCCCGCGCTACTGGACCGAGAACCAGGCCAAGGGCGCGCAGGGGGCGCACGAGGCGATCCGTCCCACCGACGTCACCATCCATCCCTCCGAGGTCTACAAGAACCTGGAGGAAGATCAGGCCCGCCTGTACGAGCTGATCTGGCAGCGCTTCGTCGCCGGCCAGATGGCGCCGGCGGTCTACGACACCACGACCGCGGACTTCGACGTGCGCGGTCGCGTGACGGGCCAGGTGAACCGCTTCCGGGCGACCGGATCGGTGGTCAAGTTCGAGGGGTTCACCCGCCTTTACCTGGAGGCGTCCGAGGCCGGCGAGCACCGCCGCCTGGACGACCTCGAGCCCCTGCCGCGGCTGGAGGTGGGCGACCGCTACGTGTGGGAGCAGGTGGTCGGCTCCGTCGGGCTGGTGCGCCAGGTGGATCCGCGCCAGCACTTCACGCAGCCGCCCCCGCGCTACAGCGAAGCGAGCCTGGTGCGCGCGCTCGAGGAGCAGGGGATCGGGCGCCCGTCCACGTACGCGCAGATCATCTCGACCCTCCAGGACCGCGGCTACGTGGACATGGAGGAGCGCCGCTTCCACCCGACTGGGCTCGGCGAGGTGGTGGTCAAGCTCCTGGTGAGGGTCTTCCCCGACATCTTCAACGTCGAGTTCACGTCCCAGATGGAGGGGCAGCTCGACCGGGTCGAGGATGGCGAGGTCGCGTGGCGGCAGCTGCTCGGGGATTTCTACCCGCGGCTGCGCGAGCGGCTGGCGGCCGGCGAGGCCCATTCCGACGAGATCGTGAAGGAAATCCTCCAGGCCGAAGGGGAGATCTGCGACAAGTGCGGCCGGCCGATGATGATCAAGTTCAACAAGTTCGGCAGCTTCCTCGGCTGCTCGGGCTATCCCGAGTGCCGGAACACGCGCTCGCTCGGCCAGGCGCGCCCCGAGGAGCAGGAGCTGGGGGTGGACCCGGTCAGCGGCCGCGCGATCCTGCTGAAGGAGGGCCCGTACGGCCCGTACGTCGAGCGTCCGGCCGCGGTCGAAGGGGAAAAGCCCGAGCGCACCAGCCTTCCGCAGGGGCGCAAGCCGGCGGACGTGGACCTCGCGTACGCTCTCCGGCTGCTCTCGCTCCCGCGCCCGCTCGGCCTCGATGCGGACTCCGGGGAAGAGGTGGTGGCCGGGCTGGGCCGCTACGGTCCCTACGTTCGCCGCGGCAAGACGTTCGCGAACCTGCGCAACGAGGACGAGCTGTTCGGCATCGGCCTCGCCGACGCCCTCGTTCGCATCGCGCAGAAGAAGACCGGGGGGAAGTCGGTGCTCAAGGAGCTCGGCCCCCATCCCGACAGCGGCAAGGACGTGCAGGTGCTGTCGGGGCGGTACGGCGCGTACGTGAGCGATGGCGAAGTGAACGCCACCATCCCCAAGACGTGGGATCCGCTCCAGATCGGCATGGACGAGGCGGTCGACCTGATCCGCGAGCGGGCCGCCAAGGGCGGGGGGAGCCGCGCGGGTGGGGCGGCCCGACGGGGGCGCGGAGCACGCAAGACCGCGACCAAGGGCGGCGCCCGCAAGGGCGCGCGGAAGCGCACGAGCCGCAAGGCCAAGGCCACGCCCGAGCCCGCCACCGAGGAGTGACCGCGGTGAAGGGGCCGGCCCCTGTGACCGTGGTGGGAGGGGGGCTCGCCGGCTGCGAGGCCGCGCTCCAGCTCGCCGCGCGGGGCCACCGGGTTCGCCTGATCGAGATGCGTCCGGTGCGGTCCACCCCGGCCCATCGCACCGACCGTCTGGGCGAGCTCGTCTGCACGAACTCCTTCAAGAGCGAGGACCCAGCCAACGCGCACGGACAGCTCAAGCGCGAGATGCGCGCGCTCGGGTCCGTGCTGCTCGCGTCCGCGGACGCGTCCAAGGTGCCCGCCGGCTCTGCCCTCGCCGTCGACCGCGACCTGTTCGCCGGAGCGATGAGCGCGGCGGTCGCGGCGGACTCTTTGGTGGAGGTGGTGCGGGAGGAGGTCGCCGAGCTGCCCGGCGGCCCCGCCGTGGTCGCCACCGGTCCGCTCACGTCCGCCGCCCTGTCGGGCTCGATTCAGAGCGCGCTCGGCGACGACGGCCTCGCGTTCTTCGACGCGATCGCGCCGGTGCTCCATCGCGACTCGCTCGACGACGCAGTCGTGTTCGCCGCGGGCCGCTTCGACGAATCCGCCGACTATCTGAACTGCCCGATGTCCAAGGACGAGTACGGCGCGTTCATCGCGGCGCTCAAGGCCGCCGACGTATACGAGGGCCACGATTGGGACACGGTGCCGTACTTCGAGGGATGTCTTCCGATCGAGGTGATGGCGGAGCGCGGTGAGGAGACGCTTCGTTTCGGGCCGATGAAGCCGATCGGGCTGACCGACCCCCGCACGGGGCGGCGGCCGTGGGCGGTCGTGCAGCTCCGGCGCGAGGACCGCGCCGGCCAGATGTGGAACATGGTCGGCTTCCAGACCCGCCTGCGGACCGGCGAGCAGGGGCGCGTCTTCCGCATGATCCCGGGCCTCGCGCAGGCGGACTTCCTGCGCTGGGGCTCGATCCACCGCAACAGCTACCTGAGCTTCCCCGGGCGGTTGTCCGCGCACGGCGCGCTGAGGGATCGCCCCGACCTGGTCTTCGCCGGCCAGCTCACCGGGGTAGAGGGCTACACCGAATCGGCGGCTTCGGGGATCCTGGCGGGGATCAACCTGGACCGCGTGCTGGCCGGTCTGCCTCCCGCACTGCCGCCCGCCACCACCATGCTGGGGGCGCTGCTCCGCTATCTGCGCGAGAGCCCGCCCGGGCGCTTCCAGCCGATGAACTCCAACTGGGGGCTGGTCGATCCGCTGCCCGCGACCGAGCGCGACAAGCAGAAGAAGCGCGAGCGCCTCGCCGAGCGCGCGCAGGCCGACTTCCTGGCGTGGATGCGGGCCGAGGGGATCGTGACCCGCGCCGCCCAGCCCCCGGCCGCGGGGTGAGCCCCGCGTGAGCGCGGAGGCGGTGGCCGGGTTCCTCGACCACCTCGCGCGCGAGCGGCAGCTGTCCCCCAACACGGTCGCGGCCTACCGCAAGGACCTCGACGACCTGCAGGCGTTCCTCGGCGATCACCTGGGCGACCCCGCATGGGACTGGGCGCAGGTGGACCGGCTCGCCCTGCGCGGCTTCCTGGGGTGGTGTGGGCGCCGCAAGCTCTCCCGCCGCACCGCGGCGCGGAAGCTCTCCGCCGCGCGCTCGTTCTTCCGCTTCCTGCACCAGGAGGAGCAGCTCCCGTCGAATCCGACGCGCGGGATGCGCGCCCCCCGGATGGAGAAGCGGCTGCCCGGCTACCTCGGCCGCGGCGACGTGGGCGCGCTCTTCGCAGGGGCCGAGGCCGCGGCGGCCGCCAACACCCTGGCCGGCACGCGGGATCTGGTCATCCTCGAGCTGCTCTACGGGAGCGGGCTCAGACTCGCGGAGCTGCAGGGGCTGGACGTTCCCAATGTGGACCTGGTCGGCGAGCAGATGAAGGTGCGGGGAAAGGGGAGGAAGGAACGCATCGTCCCCCTCACTCGCGCTGCCGTCACCGCCGTGCGCCGCTACGAGCCCCGCCGCGCGGAGGCCGTCCGGGCCGGATCCCCCGGCGGCGAGCGCCGCGCGCTGCTGCTCTCCGCGCGGGGGCGCCGGCTCTCCCGCCGGGCCATCCAGACGATCGTTCAGGTGCTGCTCGACGGGGCCGGGACCGAGGGCCTTTCCACCCACTCGCTCCGCCACAGCTTCGCCACCCACCTGCTCGACGCCGGGGCCGACTTGATGGCCGTCAAGGAGCTGTTGGGCCACGTCTCCCTGTCCACCACCCGTATCTACACCCACACCTCCCGGGAGCGGCTCAAGCAGGTCTACCGCTCCGCTCATCCCCGCTCATAGGCCGGACCCCCCGTGCCATTTTGGCCGGGAGCCCCCCCTGTTATCCTATTAGGCTCCGGCGCCGACCAGGCGCCCAGTCCCGAGATGGAGCAGAGAGTGCGGCAGCAGATCCGGTCCACGACGGTGGTGGCGGTGCGGAAGGACGGGCGGACCGCGGTGGGGGCCGACGGCCAGGTGACGATGGGGGAGACCGTGGTGAAGTCCACGGCGCTCAAAGTCCGGGAGCTCCGCGGCGGGCAGATCCTGGCCGGGTTCGCGGGGGCGGTTGCCGACGCCTTCACCCTCTTCGAGAAGCTCGAGGAAAAGCTTGAGCGGTATCCCGGCAACCTCACCCGGTCGCTCGTCGAGCTCGCCAAGGACTGGCGGACCGACCGCTATCTGCGCCGGCTGAACGCCCTCCTCGTCGTGGCCGACAAAGACAACGTCTTCATGATCTCGGGCGAGGGAGACGTGATCCAGCCCGACGACGACGTCGTGGCGATCGGATCCGGTGGCCCCTACGCGCTCGCCGCGGCGCGCGCCCTCCGCACCCACTCCACGCTCGACGCCGCGGGCATCGTGCGAGAGGCGCTCATGATCTCCGGGGAGATCTGCATCTACTCGAACCAGCAGATCAACGTCCTCGAGCTCTCGGGTGGCAAGCCATGAGCAGCCGACCGGTGGAGGCTGGGATGCCCACCCCCGCGGCCGGCCCCCAGGATCCAGCCGCGCCCGTCTGGCTCGAGGAGCTCACCCCCCGTCAGATCGTGGCTGAGCTCGACAAGTACATCGTCGGCCAGGAGGCGGCCAAAAAGGCGGTCGCGATCGCGCTCCGCAACCGCTGGCGCCGCCAGCGCGTCGGCGACGAGCTCCGCGACGAAATTCTTCCCACCAACCTGATCCTGATCGGGCCCACCGGGGTGGGGAAGACCGAGATCGCGCGCCGGCTGGCCCGCCTCGCGGGTGCGCCGTTCGTGAAGGTGGAGGCCTCCAAGTTCACCGAGGTCGGCTACGTCGGGCGGGACGTCGAGTCGATGATCCGCGATCTGGTGGACGTGGCCATCAACATGGTGCGGACCGAGCGCGAGGACGACGTCACCGAGGTCGCCGACGCGCGCGTGGAGGAGCGGCTGCTCGATCTGCTGCTGCCGGCTTCCGCCGAGGGTGGCGACGAGAAGGACAAGGAGAGTCAGCCGCGGCCCGCGCGCGAGGACCGCTCGCCGCAGCTATTCGTCGCCGGACCGAGCGGGGTGGAGCCGCGTCCGCTGGCGAGCGAGGACGGCGACCTCCCGGGCCGGCGCGCGCGCACGCGCGAGAAGCTCCGCGCGCTGCTTCGGGACGGGAAGCTCGAGGACCGCCAGGTGGAGATCGAGGTCAGCCAGTCGCCCAGCCTGGAGGGGATGATGGTCCCCATGGGCGGTGTGGAGGGGATGGACCACAACTTCACCGAGATGTTGCAGGACATGCTGCCGAAGAAGACCAAGCGGCGGCAGGTGTCCGTAGCGGAGGCGCGGCGCATCCTCTTCCAGGACGAGCTCGACCGTCTGGTGGACATGGACGAGGTGGTTAACGAGGCGCTCGAGCGTACCGAGGACATGGGGATGGTGTTCCTCGACGAGATCGACAAGATCGCCGGAGAACGGGGCGGGGCGGGGCCGGACGTGAGCCGCGAAGGGGTGCAGCGCGACCTGCTCCCGATCGTGGAAGGCTCCACCGTCTCCACCAAGTACGGCGTGGTGCGCACCGACCACATCCTGTTCATCGCTGCCGGCGCGTTCCACGTGTCCAAGCCGAGCGATCTGATTCCGGAGCTGCAGGGGCGCTTCCCCATCCGGGTCGAGCTGACCCCGCTCGGTGAAAAAGATTTCGTGCGCATCCTGAAGGAGCCGGAGAACGCCCTGCTCAAGCAGTACGCGGCGCTGGCCGCGACCGAGGGTGCCATCCTCGAATTCGACGACGAGGGCGTGAACGAGATCGCGCGCATCGCCACGACACTGAACGAGCGCATGGAGAACATCGGCGCGCGCCGTCTCCAGACGGTGATGACGACGCTCCTGGAGGAGACCCTGTTCGGGCTCCCCGAGGAGGGCACCGGCACGCTCCGCGTGGACAAGGAGTTCGTGCGCAAGCGGCTGCAGGCGATCGTCGAGGACGAGGACCTCAGGCGGTACATTCTGTGACCCGGACGCAGGCCCCAGCCGCGTCACCGTCCACCCCGCCGGCGCCCGCCCGCGAAGGCAAGCGCGACTTCATCGAGATCCCCGACCTGTCGCGCGACGAGCTGGTCGGGCTCCTCGACCGCGCGCGCCGCATGAAGAGCGGCGCCGAGCGCAGCCGCCCCCTCGAGGGCCGCACGCTGGCGATGATCTTCCGCAAAAGCTCGACCCGCACGCGCGTCTCGTTCGAGGTCGGCATGTTTCAGCTGGGCGGGCACGCCCTCTTCCTCTCCGACCGCGACATCCAGATCGGGCGCGGCGAGTCGGTGGCGGACACCGCGCGGGTGCTGTCCGGCTTCGTGGACGGGATCATGATCCGCACCTTCGGCCACGACGAGGTCGTGCAACTCGCGCGCTTCGCCACCGTGCCCGTCATCAACGGGCTGTCCGATCTGCTCCATCCCTGCCAGGTGCTGGCCGACCTGCAGACCGTGCAGGAGGAATTCGGGGCCGGTCTCGAAGGCCGGAGAGTGGCGTGGATCGGCGACGGCAACAACATGGCGAACTCGTGGATCGACGCCGCCTATCGCCTGGGGCTCGAGCTGCGCCTGGCGTGCCCCGAGGGATACGACCCCGACGCGGCCGTGCTGGCGCGGGCGCGCTCGATCGCCGATGTGCGCCTCACCCGCGACCCCGCAGAAGCGGCTGAGGGCGCCGACGTGATCACCACCGACGTGTGGGCCTCGATGGGACAGGAGGACGAGGCCGCCGAGCGCACGCGCGCGTTCCACGACTTCGCGGTGGACCGACAGTTGATGGCGCGCGCCGCACCCGGCGCCATCTTCCTCCACTGTTTGCCCGCCCACCGAGGCGAGGAGGTCACCGCCGACGTGATCGACGGGCCGCGCTCGCGCGTGTTCGCGGAGGCCGAGAACCGCCTGCACGTGCAGAAGGCGCTGATGGTCGAGCTGATGGGGGGCGGAGCGGGCCAGGGCGAGCGCTGATGGAGCAGGCGCTCCGCAGGACCCCGCTCCACGGTGAGCACGTCGCCCTGGGCGGCAAGATGGTGCCCTTCGCCGGCTACGACCTGCCCGTGCAGTACCCAGCCGGGATCACTGCCGAGCACCGCTCGGTGCGCACCGCGGCGGGTCTCTTCGACGTCTCCCACATGGGCGAGTTCGTGCTCACCGGCCCCGGCGCGCTGGATCTGATCCAGGCGGTCACGATCAACGACGCGAGCGCGCTCGCGGTCGGCCAGGCCCAGTACTCCGCGCTCTGCCTCCCCGAGGGCGGCATCCTCGACGACCTGCTCGTGTACCGCTTCGGCGACCGCTGGATGCTGGTCGTGAACGCGTCCAACCGCGCCAAGGATTGGGAGTGGGTGCGCCGGCACGCGGACGCCTTCGACGTCCGCCTCGAAGACCGCTCCGACGACACCGCCCTGATCGCGCTCCAAGGGCCGCGCGCGCGCCGCATCCTGGCGCCGTTGGCAAACGCCGACGTCGAAAAGCTCGGCTACTACCGCTTCACCGAAGGCACGGTGGCGGGGAAGGCAGCGGTGATCGCCGGGACCGGGTACACGGGCGAGGACGGCTTCGAGCTCTACCTGGGAGCGGACGACGCGGTGCCGGTCTGGCGCGCGCTGCTCGACGCGGGCGCGGCCGTGGGTCTCGCTCCGGCGGGGCTGGGCGCGCGCGACTCGCTTCGCCTGGAGATGGGCTACGCCCTCTACGGCAACGACCTCGACGAGGAGCACACCCCGCTCGAGGCCGGCCTCGGCTGGATTACCAAGCTGGGCAAGGGGGACTTCGTCGGCCGCCACGCTCTCGCGGTCCAGAAGGCGCGCGGGGTGGACCGCAAGCTGGTTGGCCTTCGGCTCCTGGAGCGGGGTTTTCCCCGGCCCGGGTACGAGGTGCTGGAGGACGGCCGCCCGGTGGGGATCGTCACGTCGGGGACGGTCAGCCCCACGCTGGGCGTTGGCATCGCCATGGCCTGGGTGCCCGCGCGGCTGGCCGCGAAGGGCTCCCCCTTAGAGGTGAGCCTGCGAGGCAAGCCCGCCCGGGCCGAGGTGGTCGCGACCCCTTTCTACCTCGAAGGGTCGATCCGGCGGTGAGCGGATCCGGACTGGACTCGCTGCGCGTGGCGGTGCTAACGGTGAGCGACGCGTGCGCGCGCGGGGAGCGGCAGGACCAGAGCGGAGACCTGGTGGTGGAGTGGTGCGCTGCCTCCGGGCACCGGCTGATCGAGCGGGCGCTCGTCCCCGACGACGCGCACCGGATCACCGCAGTCCTGCTCGCCTGGGCGAACGGTGACGACGTGGACCTGGTCCTCACCACCGGCGGCACCGGCTTCTCTCCCCGCGACGTCACCCCCGAGGCCACCCGTCCGGTGCTCGAGCGCGAGGCCCCGGGGCTTGCCGACCTGCTGCGCCGGCAGGGCGAGGCGAGCACGCCCTACGCGGTGCTCTCGCGTGGGCTCGCCGGGAGCCGAGGCGCAACCTTGCTCGTGAACCTCCCTGGGAGTCCCGGCGGGGTCCGCGACGGTTTGAGCGCGCTGGGTCCCCTCGTCGGGCACGCGGTCCGGCTGCTGCGCGGCGAAGCGCCCGCGCACGCACCCCCGGGGGGCCGGGCATGAGCGACGTCCTCGTCTCCACCCACCACCTGCCGGTGGCGGGCCGGTTGCGGGAAGCGTTCCGCGCGGTCGGCTACAGCGTGGACCTGGTCACCCCTGCCGAGGACCTGACCATGGCCCGGGAGCCGGTGCTGCTCGTGGTCACGAGCGCCGTCGTCGAGGCCGCGGGGCTGATCCGTCAGGCCGAGACCCTCGGGCTGCCGGTGATCGTGGTCTCCCCAGAGCGCGAGGTCGCGCCGCCCGAGCTCGGCAGCTCGGTCGCAGAGGCGTTCGGTGCGGGTGTATCTCCCGACGATGTCGCGCTGATGGGCCGCCGCGTGGTGGAGCGGCGGCGGCTTCAGCGCGAGACCGGCATCATCGGCGAGACCGACGCGATGCGCGAGGTGCTCGAGCGCGTGCTCCAGATCGCGCCCACCCCCTCCACCGTGCTGATCACCGGCGAGTCCGGTACGGGCAAAGAGCTGATCGCGCGTGGGCTGCACGCGCTGTCCCCGCGCCGCCACAAGCGCTTCATCGCGGTCAACGTCGCCGCGCTGCCCGATACGCTGCTCGAGAGCGAGCTGTTCGGCCACGAGAAGGGGGCGTTCACCGGAGCCATCGACTCGCGGCGCGGGCTGTTCGAGCTGGCCCACGGGGGCACCATTTTCCTCGACGAGGTGGGGGAGATGCCGCTCGCCACGCAGACCAAGCTGCTGCGGGTGCTCGAGCAGCGGGAGTTCCTGCGGGTGGGAGGGGAAGAGAGCATCCGCGTGGACGTCCGCATCATCACCGCCACCAATCAGGACCTGCGCCAGATGGTGGCGCTGCGCGAGTTCCGGCGCGACCTCTACTACCGCCTGAACGTGCTGAGCATCCAGCTGCCGCCGCTGCGCGAGCGGCGCGCCGACATCCCGCTCCTGGTGGCAGCGTTCGTGCTCGAGGTGAGCGCGCAGAACGGTCGTCCGTTCCCGGGCATCAGCCCCGCCGCGATGGAGATCCTCAAGGCCCA
>CAXNGW010000009.1:0-26303 GCA_964201975.1 Longimicrobiales bacterium
GTTGCCGCCGCCCAGGCACAGCGTAGCCAGGCCGGTGCCCACCTTCCGGTCGGCCATCGCGGACAGCAGGGTCACCAGCACGCGCGCGCCCGACGCCCCGATCGGGTGGCCGAGCGCCACCGCACCGCCGTTCACGTTGACGCGCTCCGGATCCATCCCCAGCGCGCGCACGTCGGCGAGCGCCTGCACCGCGAACGCCTCGTTCACCTCGATCAGGCCGTAATCGCCGACCCTGGTCCCTTCCTTTTCCATCAGCCTGCCGATCGCGTCGATGGGGGCGAAGAACAGGTCCTTTGGCTCGGTCCCGCCAGACGCGTACCCGGTGATGCGCGCCTCCACGGCGAGGCCGTGCGTGCGCGCGAACGCGAGCGAGCACACCACCAGCGCCGCCGCGCCGTCGTTCAGCCCGGGGGCGTTGCCCGCGGTCACCACCAGCTCGCTGATCCCCGCGGGGGCGTCGCTCGCGAACGCGGGCTTGAGCTTGGCCAGCGCCTCCGCGGTGGTCTCGCGGCGGGGGGACTCGTCGGTGTCGATCACGGTCGTCCCCTTTCTCCCCTTCACCTCCACCGGCACGATCTCGCGCTTGAATCTCCCCTCGTCGATCGCGCGCACCGCGCGGCGGTGCGATTCGAGCGCGAACGCGTCCGCCTCCGCGCGCGTGACGCCCGCCTTGTGCGCGGTGTACTCGGCGTGCCCGCCCATGTGGCAGTGGCCGAACGCGCACCAGAGTCCGTCGAGGATCATGCCGTCCTGCAACGTCTGGTCGCCGAGCTTGACCCCGTCGCGCATCCCGCGCGCGTAGTACGGGACGTTGGACATCGATTCCATGCCGCCGGCGACCACCAGATGGGCGTCGCCCGCCTTGATCGCCTGCGCCGCAAGCATGACCGCCTTGAGCCCGGAGCCGCACACCTTGTTGACCGTGAACGCCGGGATGGTGGCCGGGAGACCGGCGCCGATCGCGGCTTGGCGGGCGGGGGCCTGGCCGACGCCGGCCTGCACGGCGTGGCCGAGGATCACCTCGTCCACCGCCGCCGGGTCGATGCCGGAGCGCTCCACCGCGGCGCGCACGGCGATCGCGCCCAGCGCGGGGGCGGGCAGCGCGGCGAGGCCGCCCAGGAAGCGCCCCACCGGCGTGCGGGCGCTGCCCTGGAGGATCACCGGAATCCTGGTCTCGTCGCGCATGCGGGAAGGTACCGTCACGGGGAAGCGGGCAAGGGGCGCTCGTCCGGGGCCGCCACGAACGTCGGCTTGGCCGCGGCCGGATCGAGCCTCCCCCAGGGAACCACCGGGTCGTGCTCGAACACGAGCAGCCAGTCCTCCGCGCGGGCACGCGCCCACAGCGCGCGCTTCGATTCGAGCGTGACGAGCGGCTCCAGGTCGTACCCCATGATCCAGGGGAGGGGCACGTGCGCGCTGGTGGGACACACGTCGGCGAGGAAGCACGCGGTCTCACCGTCGCTCTCCACCAGCACCGACTGGTGGAAAGGGATGTGGCCCGGCGTCGGCAGCACGCTCACGCCTTCGGTCACCACGGCGGGGCCGTCCACGAAGTCGATCAGCCCCGCTTGGACAAGGGGCTCGAAGTTGTGCGGGAGATAGCTCGCACGGATGCGTTCGTTGTCGCTGCGCGCGAAGTCGAGCTCGCGCCGCTGCATGACGTAGCGGGCCCCCGGGAACGCGGGCACAACCCGTCCGCGAGGATCGCGCACGGTATTGCCGCCGGCGTGGTCGAAGTGCAGGTGCGTGGACAACACGATGCCGACGTCCCCCGGGGCGAAGCCGGCGGCGCGGATCGCATCCTCGAGCCGGGTCGGGTCGCCCGCGTTGTCGACGCCGTAGATGTCGTGGAAGCGCGCGTCCTCCTTGTTGCCGATGCCGGTGTCCACCAGCACCAGCGCGTGCGGCGCCTCGATCAGCAGGCAGCGCAGCGCGAGAGGGATGCGGTTCCTCTCGTCGGCGGGGATGCGTCGCTCCCAGAGCGGCTTGGGCACGACGCCGAACATGGCGCCGCCGTCGAGCTGCTGCAGCCCCGCCTCGAGCGCATGGATGCGGAGACGGCCCACGCGCCGAGAGCGGACGAGCGGGAGGGCCTCCGCAGGGGCGCTCACGGCTCCACGCCCTCGAGCAGATCGCCTTGCATGGCGCGCTCGGCCTCCAGCCGCCGCTCGCGCGCGGCCGCGCCTCCCCGGCGGCGGGGCCGCCGACGCCGCCGGCCGCTCAGCCGGTCGTTCAGCCCCTCCAAGTCCGCGATCCCCTGCCCCGCCGCCTCGTCCAGGAGGCGGAGCAGCACGCGCGCGGTGGCGAGCGCGTCGCCGTAGGCGCGGTGCCGCTGGTGGATGGGGATGCCGAAGTGCTGGGTGACCGCGTCCAGGTTGCGCCGCTTGAGGCGAGGGAGAAGCGCCCGCACCAGGCGCACCGTGCACAGTCGCGGGACGTCCGGCACCTCGCCCAGCACCTCGGCCAGCTCGGTGCTCACGAAGCGCCAGTCAAAGTTGGCGTTGTGCGCGACGAAGACCCGCCCCTGGAGGCGGCGCTGCACCTCCTCCGCGACGTGGTCGAAGGGGGGCGCCGACCGCAGCATGTCGGTGCGGATCCCGGTCAGCGACTCGACAAACGGGGGGACCCCCCGCCCTGGGTTCACGAGCGTGCGCCACTCGTCCACCACCGCCCCACCGCGCACCTCGACGACCGCGATGTCCATGATGCGGTGGCCCTGCGCGAACGACCCGCCGGTGGTCTCCACGTCCACTACCGCGAAGCCGATCTCGCCGAGCGGAGGTCCGGGGATGCGGTCGGCGTCGCGCAGCCGCCACATCCCGTGCGCGTCCACCAGAAAGCGCGCGTCGGCGCCGAGGAGCGTGAAGATCGCCTGCGAGGCCGCGCCCGCGTGGCCGGAGAGACCGAGCACCTCGCGAGCGAGCGCGAGCGTGTGGACCGGTCCTGCCGCCAACTGAGTGGCCGCGCGCTGTACCAGGGAGCCCCCGGTGCCGCCGATCATCCTTGCGCGGCCTTGGCCTGGCTGAGGGCGAAGGAGAGGGCTTCGAGCTCCATCACCATGTTCACGTCCTGCACCGCGACGTCGGCGGGAACGCGCAGCTGCATGGGGGCGAAATTGAGGATGCCCTTTACCCCCGCCGCGATCACCCGATCCAGCACGCCCGGGACCGCCGCGGCCGGCACCGCGAGGATGACGATGTCGATTGCCTCCGTCCGCAGCACCTCCTCCAGGTCGGCGGTGTCGCGTACGGGGATGCCGTCCCACCGGGTGCCGCGCTTGCCGGGGTCGGCGTCGAGCACGGCGACGATGTCGAAGCGGCGCTGGCGGAAGCCTGCGTATTCGAAGAGCGCCGAGCCGATGCGGCCGGCGCCCACCAGCGCCACCCGCCAGCTGCGGTCGAGTCCCAGGATCTCGCGCAGACCGCTCGCCAGCTGGATGACGGCGTAGCCTAGCCCGCGCTTTCCGAACGAGCCGAACAGGGAGAGGTCCTTGCGCACCTGAGCGGCGGTGGTGTCCGCGCGCCCGGCCAGCTCCTCGCTCGAGATCGTGTCGGTGCCCGCGCCCTCCACCTCCTCGAGGATGCGGAGGTAGAGCGAGAGGCGCCTCACGGTCGTTTCGGAGATCTTGCGGGAGAGAGCGCCCCCGCGCGGAGCTTCCATCGCCAGCCAACCACCCCCTTCAGGGGCCCCCGGGGTCGCCGCGACGCGGCTTGTGAAAACCTTCACAAAGGTAGATCGGCGGTCCCGGGCCTGCCACCCCTGGGCGGGCCGCGCCCGCTCAGCTTCGGGACGCCTCCACCGCGCGCGACAGCGTGAGCAGCTGATCCGGGGAGAACCGCTCCGGGCGGTCGCTGAGGACGAACCCGGTCGCGGCCTCCACGCGCTCCAGCCGCTCGCGGTCGAGCGCCAGGTCGGGGTGCTCGCGCAGGATCTTCTGGAGCTGCTTGCGGCGCCACTGGAAGCCGGCGCGCACGAGCGTGCGCAGCGACCGCTCGTCCGCCTCGGTCAGCCGGGGCGGCGCGTGCGGGGTGATGCGCAGCACGGTCGAGTCCACGCCCGGGATCGGGCGGAAGGCGCCGCGCGGCACCTGGAGCACGCGCGCCACGTCGGCGACGCTCCGCACCCCCACCGCGAGCGCGCCGTATTCGCCCGTGCCCGGCTGGGCGAGCAGCCGGTCGGCCACCTCGCGCTGGACCATCACCACGATCTCCGCGGGACGCGGGCGCGCGAGCAGCTTGAAGAGGAGCGGCGAGGTGATGTTGTAGGGAATGTTACCGACCACCTTGAGCGCACCCGGCGCGGCGGTGAGCGTGGCGACGTCGAGCGCGAGCGCGTCGCCGTGGATCACCTCCACGTCGGCGCGATCCGCATACCGCTCGTCCAGATCGGCAGCCAGACGGTCGTCCAGCTCCACCAGGATGAGGCGGCGCGGCTTGCCTACGAGATGGCGGGTGAGCGCGCCGCGCCCGGGTCCGATCTCGAGCACCTCGTCGTCGGGCCCGACCCGGAGCGCCTCGACGATCTTGCGCTGCAGGTTGGGATCGACGAGGAAGTTCTGACCGAGGGACTTCTTGGCGCGCACCGGGCCGCTAGTTCCGGAGAACCAGGGCGGTGCGGTCGTCGGACGGGATGTCGAGCCGCGACAGCGCGGTGAGCTCGAAGAGCGCTTCCACGATCTCGGCGGGGGTGCGGTCGCGATTCTCGACCACCTCGTGCACCACGCGGTCCTCTCCGGTCTCCTTCCCCGCTGGATCGAGCGCGTCGGACAGCCCGTCGGTGAAGCAGAAGAGGAGGTCCGTGGCCGGATCCCAGGGCACCTCGGTCTGGCCGTAGGAGTCCTCGCCGGCGATGCCGACCGGCGGATCGGTCGCGGCCAGGCGGGTGGTGCGGCCGTCCTGGTGCACGATGAACGCGTGCGGGTGGCCCGCGTTCGCGAACAGGAGATGCCTCTTGGCCGGATCGATCACGCCGTAGAACAGCGTCAGGTACATCTCGGTGGTCTCGAGTTCCTGCCTCAGGGCGTCGTCCATGTGCCTCAGCACCTTGGCTGGGGTCGCGAACTCCGACGCGTAGATGGTCGCCGCGCTGATCGCGAGCGCCATGATCAGGGCCGCCGAGAAGCCGTGGCCGGAGACGTCCCCGACCATCACGCCGATGCGCCCCGCCGGCAGCTTGAGCAGGTGGTAGAAGTCGCCCCCCACGGACTGTGCCGGCTCCACCCGCGCGGCTACGCGCGCGGCGTCGAATTTGTCAGCGGCCGGGAGCAGCTTCATCTGCAGATTGTGCGCGAGCTCCATTTCGCGCGTGAGCCGCTCCTGCTGCAGGCTATCCTGGATGAGGCGGTTGTTCTCGAGCGCGGCGCCGACCTGGCTCGCGATGGCCGACAAGAGCTTCTGGTCGCTGGCGGTGAAGCGGCCGCCGTGCCGGCGGCCGATCAGGTTGATCACCCCGACCGTGCGCGCCTCGCCCGCGGGCGGCGTGTAGCGGATCGGCACCGACAGGAAGCTCTCCGGCTCGGGCGCCTCGTCGGGGGAGGCCGTCTCGCTCACTGCCCCCTCCCGCGTGACGATCATCGAGCGGCCCTCGCGGAACACCTGCGCGGTGACCGCGTCGGGGTCGTCCGCGCTGAGCGGGCCGACCAACCCCTCCTCCCCCACCGACGCGGTCAGATGCAGCACGGCGCGGTCGGGGTCGTACACCCACAGGGAGCCGCGCAGCGCGCCCAGCACGTCGCATACCTCGCCCAGGATCACTCGCGCCGCGTCGTCGAGCCGCAGGATCGAGCCGAGGGTTTCGCTGATCGAGTAGAGGAGATTGATCTCCTCGTACCGCTCGGACAGCTCGTAGGTGAAGAAGCGGATTTCCTGCGCGAAGTCGTACGTGCGCTCCAGCACCGAGCGCAGCACGGCTGCCACAGCTTCCGGAGCGTCGGCGGGTCCGCCGGTCCCGCGCGAGCGCACTTCGAGCTCGAGCGGCGGCCCGTCGCGGGGGGTGATCGTCTGCGAGAAGGTCGGACCGGTCGGGTGCCCCGATCCGCCGTCTTCGGGATAGAGGTGGACGCGCCCGCCTCCGTTGGGCTTGGCCCACAGGTCCACGTCCAGATCGAAGGTCGTCCGGAACTCGTCGAGAGCGAGCTTGACGGAATCGGGGAGGACGGTCTTGGGGGACGCCTCGCCGTTCATGTCTCGGCGCCCCCTCCCTCCTCCCTCTTCTTTTTCTTCTTCTCCTCCTCCCCCTTCCCCTCCGGGTCGAGGCGAAGCACCAGGGTGACCTCGTTGCCGCGCTCGTTGTAGTGGACCTCGTCCATCAGCTCGCGCATGAGGAAGAGGCCGCGACCGCCGGATTTCTCGAGGTTTTCCGGCGCGGTGGGGTCCGGGACCTCTTCGTAGTCGAAGCCCGGGCCTTCGTCGGTGATGCGGGCGGTGATCTCCCGCTCGCCCACGATCACCTCGACGCGGACCCGCTTGCGCGGGTCGCGCGCGTTGCCGTACAGCATCGCGTTGGAGAGGGCTTCGCTGAGGCTCACGCGGAAGTTGAGCCGGAGCTTGCGCGCGTGCGCCTCGCACGCGGTACACCGCTCCATCACGTACTCGACTGCGTGCTCGATCTGCCGAAGGTCGTTCGGCAGCTCGAGGACGAGTTCGGTCACCATGCGGTGCGGCGAGGGCCCGAAGCGACGGCGGGCTACAGGCCCGCCATCGCCTCCTGCCGGGAGTCCGCGATCTTGAACAGCGTGTCGAGCTTAGTCAGCTCGAACAGGGTGCGTAGATCCTCATTCAGGTTGGCGAGGCGAAGCTCGCCGCCCTGCTCGCGGATTTTTTTCGACAGGCTCACCAGCACGCCGAGCCCCGACGAATCGATGTAGCCGGTGTTCGAGAAGTCGATCACGAACTTGCGGTCGCCGCCCTCGAGCTGCTCCAGCACCTTCTGCTTGAGCTCCTGGCGGTTCCCGACGATGAGCTGACCCTCGACGTCGACCACCGTGACCTCGCCCTGCTTCTCTACTTGAAAGCCCATGGAAGTCTCCTTGACCATTCCTCCGGCGCGTGGCCGGACCCGGATCTCGCGGGCCCCGATGGCCCCGATCACGAGTAAGATTTGAAAGTGGTGCCGCGGGCGAAGGAGACGTAGCCGCCTCCGGTCCCCCCGACCCCCCTCCTGATGGCAGCTTCCGTGCCGTCTACGGCCCCGCCGGGCGTGCGGATTGGAGGGAAGTGGCTGTGGAAACCCGCCATGCCGTGGGAAGATCCGGGATCCTACGCGCTGAGGCCGGCCTGGCGGAGCCGCTCCAACACTCGCGGCGATACGAACCGCGACACGTCCCCGCCCAGCCGAGCCACCTCGCGCACCAGCGACGCCGACAGGAAGGAGTAGCGCACGTCGGGCGTCAGGAAGAGCGTCTCCGCGTCGGGCCACAACTCCTGATTCATCTGCGCCATCTGGAACTCGTACTCGAAGTCAGATACGGCGCGCAGGCCGCGGATGATGAAGCGCGCGTCGCGGGCGCGGGCGAAATCCACGAGCAGCCCGCTGAAGCTGGTGCACTCGACGCGCGGCTCGTCTGCGAACACCTCGCCCAGGAGCGCGACCCTCTCCTCGACCGTGAAGAGCGGCTGTTTCGTGTGGGTGGCGCTGTGTGCGACGGCGATCACCAGTCGATCCGCGACGCGCAGAGTGCGCCTGGCCACGTCCTCGTGACCCAGGGTGACAGGGTCGAACGAGCCCGGGTAGATGGCGACGCTTGGAGGCGAAGGGGTCATGCCGCGGTAACCGAGGTGAGCGTGGTGTCCCCGTAGCGGCGATGGCGGAGGCCGGGCAACTCGGGGAGCGGGTCGCCCGTACGATGCTCGACCCAGAGCTCGCGCGCAAAGGGAACAGTGAAAAAAAGATGGAGCAAGGCGGCGGCGTGGCCCTCGTCGTAGGGCGGGTCGGCCAGAGCGAGGTCGAACGCCCCCGCACCCAGGCGAGCGGCGTACTTGAGCGCGTCGCCCTTCACCACCGTGGTGCGGGCGCCGGCTCCCAGCAGACGCACGTTGTCCTCGAGGCTCTTCAGGCTCGCGCGCGCGACCTCGACGAACGTCGCGTGCACAGCTCCGCGCGACAGCGCCTCCAGCCCGAGCGCACCGGAGCCAGCGAAGAGGTCCAGCACGCTGAGCCCGTCCAGGCGCCCCCCCAGAGTGCTCATCCAGGCTTCGCGCACCCGGTCCGTGGTCGGTCGAACATCCCTTCCTGACGGCGCCAAGATGCGCCGGCCCCGCCAGTCGCCCGCGATGATCCGCATGCGACTAGGCGGGAAAGCCGACCGGGGCGGAGGCCTCGGCCAGGCGCAGGTCGAGGATGCGCGCCTTCATGCGGCGTTCCCCCCGCCAATGGTCGATCTGAAGCTGGAGGATGACGTCCACGCGGCGTTCGCCCAGGGACGCGATGGCCTCGGGGGACCAGCGCTCCGCCAGGCCGAAGCCGATCGCATCGAGCTGGACGCTTCCCTTCCGAAGCCGCACGCGCAGGTGCCCCTTCCCCACCTCCTTGGCGGCGCTCGCTTCGGCGCCCCTCACGACAAAGACCGGCCGCGGGTTGCCAATCCCGTGGGGGCCCAAGTATTGGAGCAGCTCGAGGAGCCGCATCTCCACCGGCGCATCGGGAAGCTCCAGGTCGATCTTGAGGCGGGGGCGCAGATCCTTTCCGTGGAGCCGCCGCCGCGCCTCCGCCGCGAAGGCCGCGCGGAACGCCGGCAGGGCAGCCGCCGACAGGTCCATGCCGGCGGCCTGCGCGTGGCCGCCCCAGCGGCCCAGATGGACCGCGCAAGCGCCGATCGCGTCGTGCAGATGGAAGCCCGGGATCGAGCGCGCGCTCCCGCGCCCGCGCCCATCGGCCAGCGCGACCATCACCACGGGCCGGTGGATGCGCTCGACCACGCGCGACGCGGCGATCCCGATCACACCGGGGTGCCATCCCTCGGCCGCGAGCACCACGCCGAAGTCGCGCTCGGGCTCGTAGCTGTCGGCCAGCATGTCGAGCGCCTGCTCGAGCGTGCGGCGGTCCTCGCCCTGCCGCACCCGGTTCTCGTCCTCGAGCGCGCGCGCGAGCACGTCCGCTTCGTCGGCGTCCTCGGTGAGGAGCAGACGCAGCGCGCGGGCGGCGTCGCCCATGCGGCCGGCGGCGTTGAGGCGCGGCGCCAGCACGAACCCGATCCGCCCGGCGTCGGGGGCCGCCTCGTCGATGCCGGTGACGCGCAGGAGAGCCTTGAGCCCGGGCTTGGTGGTCTGCGCGAGAGCGCGCAGGCCGAAGCGCACGAGCACGCGGTTCTCGCCCTCGAGCGGCACCAGATCCGCGACCGTCGCCAGCGCCACCAGATCGAGATGCGGGAGCAGCTCCTCGGTCGCACGGCCCGAGCGCTGCGCGAGCAACCAGCACAACTTCCACGCCAGGGCGGTCCCGCACAGCGCCTTGTTCGGATACGCGCAGTCGGGACGGGACGGATCGACCACGGCCACCGCCGGCGGGAGGTCGGGTCCCGGGACGTGGTGGTCGGTCACGACCACGTCGATTCCCTCCGCGCGCGCCTGCGCGACCCACTCGTGCGCGAGCACGCCGCAGTCTGCGGTCACGATCAGACGCGCGCCCGCGGCGCGCGCGGCGGCCAGGCCCGCGGCACCGAAGTCGTAGCCGTCCTTGAGGCGATGGGGCACGAAGGGGGTGACGCGCGCACCGAGGCTGGCCAGATACCGTCCCAACAGAGCCGCCGCGCACACGCCGTCCACGTCGTAGTCGCCGTGGACGAGAATGGCCTCGCCTGCGCCGACCGCGGCCAGGATCCGGTCCACAGCGCGCGGGGCGTCGGCGAGCGTCTCGGGGGGGTGCAGGTGGTCGAGGAGGGGGCGGAGGAAGCGGCGGGCGCCGTCGGCGCCGCCCAAGCCGCGCCGCACCAGCAGCGCGCACATCGCGGAGGGGAGGCCGAGCTCCACCGCGAGCGCCGCCACGTGCGCGGGGTCGGGAGGCTCGGGAAGAATCCAGAGAGACGGCACGGCCGGGAGGGCGAGGCGCTCCCCGGCGGTACCAGCGGGGGTCACCCCTGATCGCCCTCTGGCATCGTGAGGATCACCCCGCAAGCCTCGCAGCGGACCAACTCGGCTCCGTGGCGCACCTCGTTCTGGATCTGAAGGGGCAGGACGCTGAAGCAGCAGCCGCACGCCCCGTCCCCGGTCAGCGCGGCGACCGCCTGCCGGCCGGTGCGTCCCCGGATCGACTGGTAGAGCTGAAGCTGGCGCGGGTTGACGGTGGCGGCGAACCGGTCGCGGCTCCGCTTCAGCTCGGCGATCTCGGCGCCCACCCCCTCGCGCCCGCCCAGCAATTCCTGACGGCGCGGCTCCACCTCGGCCTTCGCCGCGGCAAGCTTCGCCTCCTGCTCGTCGAGCTTCATCTCGAGCTTGCGGATCTGGTCCAGCAGGGTGAGCGCGTCCTGCTCCTCCCCATCGAGCGTGCGGCGCACCATGTCGAGCTCGGCGGTGACGGCCGCCTCCTCGCGCACGTTGCGGACGGCCGCGAGGCGATCCTGCAGGATGCGGCTGCGGGTCCGCTTCTCGTCCGCCGACAGCTCGTGGCGACGCTCGTCGAGGCGCATCTCCTGGAGGCGCGCCCGCGTGGCGGCGGCCTCGGTCTCGAGCTGCAGGGCCGGCCCCTCGACGTCGTCGAGCTGGGGGCCGAAGGCCTCGGCGCGCTTCTCTGCCTCGCGGATCTCCCGGTCGAGGCGCTGCAGCTCTTTCAGTGCGGTCTTGGCGTCGGTCTTGGTCATCCCGTCTATCCCGTTCCCGTTGAGTTCCTGGACTCCGCCGCGAACCTCCGCGCGGCGTGCGACCACCCCGGCGCGATGTCGCGAAGCTCCTGTGCCACCACGGCTTTCTCTTCCGCCAGCGCCTTCTTCTCGACGTCGTCCTGAGCTTCGCTCATGCGGGCGTCGACCTCCAGCAGGCGGCGCTCCAGCGCGGTCCGACGCATCTGGGCCAGGCCGTCGCCGAACACCCGCTCCGCGTGCAGCAGCTCGGCGCGGTCGCCGAGCAGGACGTCGAGGCGGCGCGCCGCCTCTTCCTCCATCCCGGCGGGCGGGTGGTCGAGTTCGGGATCGTCCAGGAAAGCCTGGAAGATGGCCCGCCACGCCGGGTCGGAGAAGGCCTCGACTCCCACGTGTTGGAGCACCGACTCGAGCCGCTGTTGGCGCCGGTCGTGGTCGCGCGCCAGCACCTGCACGATTACGCGCTCCGCTCCCAGCCCCGACAACGCCGACGGCGCGGGCGCCCGGCGGGGCCGCGGCGGCACGGGGGCACGCTGGCCGGCCCCCGGCGCCGGCCCCCGCCGCGACGGGTCCGATTTCGCCAGCTCCGCCTCCAGTGTTTCCCGGCGGACGCCCGTGCGCTCCGCGACCCGGGACACGTAGAGGTCGCGGAGGGTTGGGTCGGCGGCCGCCCGCACGGTCGGTAGGAGCTTGTCCAGCGCGCGCCGGGTCCGTTCGATCGAGGAGAACCAGTCGTGCTCCTGGAGCATCTGCAGCTTGCGGTCGAGCACGTCGACCGCCTGCTCCAGGTAATGGCGGAGCCCCTGGGCTCCTTCCTTGCGTACGAGGGTGTCGGGATCCTCGCCCGCAGGCAGCGTGACCACCATCGGATGGACGCCGTGGGCGAGCAAGACGTCCCCGTTTCGGAAGGTCGCCTTGAGGCCGGCCTCGTCGCTGTCGAACAGCAGCAGCGCGCGCTTGCTGTAGCGGACCAGCAGCGTGCCCTGCGCCTCGGTGAACGAGGTACCGAGCGGAGCCACCACGTTCTCGAAGCCGGCCGCCGCCAGGCTGACCGCGTCCATGTAGCCCTCCACCACCAGAGCGACGCCCTCGCGTCGGATCGCATTCTTGGCCCAGGCGAGCCCGTACAGCACGTCGCCCTTGTGGTAGATCGGGGTCGCGGACGTGTTGACGTATTTGGCGGGCTCTTTGCCCGTGCGGCGAGTGCCGCTTCCTAGGATGCGCCCGCCGAACGCGAGCACGCGCCCGCCCGGCCCCTCGATCGGGAACATGATGCGGTGCCGGAAGCGGTCGTACGGCTCGGGCGACTTCTCGCTGGTGGTGAGGAGTCCGACCTCGACCAGCAGCTCGTCCGTCATGCCGTGCTTGGCCGCAGCGTCGCGCAGCGCGCGCCACTCGTCGGGCGCGTAGCCGAGCCCGAAGCGCTCCGCGGTCGCTTCATCGATCCCGCGGGTCGTCAGATAGTCGCGCGCGTCGGCGCCGATGTGCTCGTCCAGCAGCATGCGGCGGTAGAAGTCGCGCGCGAACGCGTTCGCCTCGTAGTGCCCGCGGAACGGATCCTCCTCTGCCTCCCCGCTCCGGCTCACCTCGCGCAGCTCGACGCCTGAGCGCGCGGCTACGTAGCGCACGGCGTCCACGAAGTCGAGCCCCATGCGCTTCATCACGAACGAGAAGACGTCCCCCGACTCGGCGCAGCCGAAGCACTTGTAGAAGCCCTTCGAGGGCACCACGTAGAAACTCGGCGAGCGGTCCTCGTGGAACGGGCAGTTTCCCTTGAAGTCGCGCCCCGATTTTTTGAGCGGCACCACCTCGCTGATGATCTCGACCAGGTCGGCGCGGGCGCGCACCTCGTCCACCTGCGCGTCGGGGATCATGCCGACAGCCTCGCGACGGTCACGCCCGCTCCCCCCTCGCCGTGCATGCCGAGGCGGAATTCCTGCACGCGGCGGTCGCCCTTGAGGATCTCCTGCACGCGCGTGCGCACTGCGCCGGTGCCCTTCCCGTGGATGATGCGCAGCTCGGGCAGCTCGCCCATCACCGCGGCGTCGAGCGCGCGCGCCAGCTCGAGCTCCACCTCGTCCACGCGCAGGCCGCGCAGGTCTACCTCCGCGCGCGCCTCGGCGTCGGGACCGCTCCAGCCGCCGCCGCGCGCAGGCTCCTGCGCGCCCCTCTCCGCGGCACCGGCGACGCCCGCGGGGGCGGGAGTCCCACCCCTTCGCGGCGAGCGGCCGGCGCGGGCGGCCGGCCGAGCGCCCGCTCGCGCAGCGCCGCGCGGGGGTTCGGCGCCCCCCTCAATAAGCTCCAGGTCGGCCCTGGGGAGCTCCATGCGGAGGGCGCCCACCTCGACCAGCGCGCGGTCGTCACGCAGCTCCACCACCGCGCCGGTGGCGCCGCCCGGGATGCGGACGCGCTGCCCAGGGGCGAGGTTGGGCGGGCCCAGCGCGTCCCCGGTGCGCGCCTGCCGCTCGCGCTGCTCGCGGGCCGCTTCTTCGACGCGCACGCGGGCACGCCGGCTCGCCTCCTCGATCCCCTTGGCGTCGGTGGCCGACCGCACCTCCTTGATCGCCTCCTCTACTTCGCTGCGCGCCTCCATCAGCATCTGGCGCGCTTCCTCGCGCGCGCGCTTCTCCGCGGTGCGCTCGCGCACCCGCAGCTCGCTCTGGCGCTCCTCCAGCTCGCCCCGCAGGCGCTCCACCTCGGCGTGCTCGCGGTCGAGCGAGACCACCAGCTCGCGCGTCTCCTTCTCCCGGCGCTCGAGCGTCTCGAGCAGCTCCTCCACGCTCACGTCGCCGGCCGACCGGTGCCCCTCGGCGCGGTCGAGCAGCGCGGCCGGCAGGCCGAGCCGCCGCGCGATCGCGAGCCCGTAGCTGCGGCCCGGCCGCCCCTTCACCAGCTGGTAGGTCGGCTCGATGCGGTCCGGATCGAACTGGAGCGACGCGTTCATGATGCCGCTGCCCGCGGTGTCGAGCGTCTTCAGCGCGCCCAGGTGCGACGTCACCACGCAGAGCGCGCCGCGCGCGACCAGCTCCTCGAGGATCGCGCGAGCGAGCGCGGCGCCTTCGGCCGGATCGGTGCCGGTGCCCATCTCGTCGATCAGCACCAGGCTCGCGCGGTCGGCGCCGGCGACGATCTCCTTCAGGTTCTCGAGGTGCGCGGAGAAGGTGGACAGGCTGCCCGCGATGGACTGCTCGTCGCCGATGTCGGCGAAGATGTCGCGGAACGCGGGCAGACGCGTGCCTCTGCGCACGGGCGGGATCACCCCCGCCTGGGCGAGGGCGGCGATCAGCCCGATCGCCTTCAGGAAGACGCTCTTGCCGCCGGTGTTGGGCCCGGACACGACCAGCGCGCGCTCGCCCGGGTCGAGCACGAGGTCGAACGGCACCACCTCCCCGCCTCGCGCCAGCAGGAGCGGATGGCGGCCGCCTTCGACCACGAGCATGTCGGAGCCCGGATCCAGGATCTCCGGGGCCTCTCCCTCCCACTCCACCGCCGCCCGCGCGCGCGCGTGCAGGGAATCGAAGTCCACGAGCGCGGCGAGCGCTCCCGCCAGCGGCGCCTGTTGCGGGACGAGCGCGTCGGTGAGCTCGCCCAGCACGCGGCGGACCTCGCGCTGCTCCTCGCGCTCGAGCCCGCGCAGCTCATTCATGAGCTGGGTCGCGAGCGGGGGCTCCACGAAGAGCGTGCCGCCGGTGGCGGACTCGTCGAGCACGATCCCCCCCACCTCCCCCTTCCCCTCGCGCCGGATGGGGACCACGTAGCGGCCGTCGCGGATCGTGACAGAAGCGTCGGGAACGGTAATGCGTCCCGGCAGCGACCGCGCGTAGCCCTCCAGCTTGGCCACGATCTTGGAGTGCGCGCGGCGCAGCTCGCCGCGGATGCGCCTCAGCTCCTTGCTGGCGGTGTCGAGGACGTTGCCCTCCTCGTCCACCGAGCGCGCCAGCGTCTCCTCGGCGCGCTCGTCCTCGTGCAGGAGCGCGCGCAGCGCGGCGAGCTCGGGCAGGCGCTCCGCGAGCGCGCCCAGGTCGCGCGCGAGAGCGCGCGCCGAAGCCAGCACGACGCCCAGCTGGTGCAGCTCGAGCGCCTCGAGCACGGTCCCAGCGAGACCCAGGCGACCCAGCGCTCGGCGCGCGTCCGGGACGGGCGGCATCCCCCAGCCGGCCTTCTCGGTGAGGAAGAGCTGGGCCTCGGTGACCCGGCGCAGCTCACGGCGCGCGTCCGCCGGGTCGCGGGACGGCGTCCGCTCCACTACCGCCTCACGGCCGAGCGGGCTCGCGGCCCGCCCGCCGATCCACTCCAGCGCGCGCCGGAACTCGAGCACCGCGAGCGCGTGCGCGTTCACGCCCGACCCACCGATGCGAAACGAGCGCCGGCCCGGAGGCCAGCGCCCGT
Organism: Longimicrobiales bacterium; assembly: GCA_964201975.1. GTDB lineage: Bacteria > Gemmatimonadota > Gemmatimonadetes > Longimicrobiales > Gaopeijiaceae > UBA2988. The sequence goes on from CAXNGW010000009.1 coordinate 15,179, forward strand.
GGGACGCGCACCCGACGCTACGCGGCGTCCGCAAGTGTGGTGGGATCCGATCACCGGGCGAGCTCCTCGCGGACCAGTCGGTTCGCTTCCTTCCCGTCGAAGCGCCCCTTGAGCTGGGGCATGACCCGTCCCATCAGGTCGCCCAGCTGCGCCGCACCCGCCGCAATCGCCGCGCGCACGAGCGCGCGCACCTCGTCCTCGGAGAGACCCGCGGGCAGATACCCCTTCAGGATCTCGGCCTCGGCCTCTTCCTTCGCGGCCAGCTCGGGGCGGGCTCCGGCGCGCATCTGCTCGGCGGCCTCACGCCGGCGCTTGATCGCGCGCGTCAGCACCGCCACCGCGTCGTCGTCCACGGCGTCGCGGCGGGTCTCGATCTCGTGGTTCTTGAGCTCGGAGAGGGTCGTGGAGAGGACGAGCGTGCGACCCTTGTCGCGGCTCTTGCGGGCCAGATTGAGGTCGGACTGCAGGCGGGTCTTGAGAGGGTCAGCCATCACGCAAAAAGTAACCGCGCGCCGCGCCGGTCGGCTACCCGGGAGGCCACCCCAGGTCACGCCCGCCGAGCAGGTGCAGGTGGATGTGGAAGACGGTCTGGCCGGCCGCCGCGCCACAGTTCGCTACCACCCGCCAGCCGTTCTCCGCGACCCCCTCGGCCTGAGCCAGCGCCCGCGCCAGCAGGTGCATGTCGCCCAGCAACAAGCGGTGCGAGGGCAAGAGGTCGTTGAGGGTGGCGATGTGGACGCGCGGGATGATCAGGATGTGCGTGGGCGCCTTGGGGGCGATGTCACGGAACGCGACCAGATCCTCGTCCTGGTGGACGATCTGCGCGGGGATCTCGCCCCGGGCGACGCGGCAGAACAGGCAGCTCGGCTCGGGCATGCTGGAAAGTGCCCCGCAACCCGTCCCGCCGCCACATGGATTCGCGCCGGCGCGGCGGCCACCCTATAGCTCCGAGCCTCCTCCCACCCCACGCCGCCGGAGACCTCCCATGCACACCCTCGCCGACCTGGCCGCCGCCACCCTCGCCCGCCATCCCGCCCCCGCGCTGCCCCTGGACGAGCTGGTGCGCCAGGTACGGGAGGGCGGCATGGCGGTCGGGCCCGAGGTGCTGCTGCGGGCGCTGGTGGCGCGGCCCGACCTGTTCCGCGTGCTGGACCCGTGGCGGGGGGCGTGGCGGGGGGCGTGGCGGGCGGCGGCGCCGCGGCTGGGCGCGCTCGCCACCGACCGTCCGGGCGAGCGCTGGGTGGTGGGGCTGGGGCGCGCATCCAAGCCGGATGCGGTGGGCGCCGCGGGCGCTCGACTCAAGGCCAGTCTGGCGTGGCTCGGCCGCACCGTGGACGACCACTCGGCAACCGACCTGGTGCGCTGGCTGGGGATGGTGCGGGAGGGGGAGCGGCTCAACGCCGCGCCGGGCTGGGCGGTGCCGCAGCGCGCCTGAAGGTCGCCGAGCGCCACTCGCCGTCCTCGTCCACCCGCTCGAGCGCGAGACCCGTTTGGACCACGTCGTGGGCAAAGCCCTCCCACTCGTCGGCGAGAATCCCGGAGAGGACCATCCAGCCGCCCGGACGGAGCGCACCCTGGAGACCGGGGAGCAGCCGGCGCAGAACGCCGCTCTCGATATTGGCGAGCACGCCGTCCGCGGGTCCGAGGCCGGCGAGCAGGGCCCCATCCGCCCACGCCTCCACCCAGCGCACGCGATCGGTCACACCGTTGCGCTCGATGTTCTCGCGCGCATACTCGCCCGCCACGGGGTCGCCCTCCACCGCGACGACCTCGCGCGCGCCGAGGAGCGCAGCGGCCACCGCGAGGATGGCCGAACCGGAGCCGATATCGAGCACGCGCTCGCCCGGCGCGAGCGCGTGCTCGAGTAGGCGGAGCGCGCCGCGCGTGGTGCCGTGCTCGGCGGTGCCGAACGCCATCCCCGGATCGACCACCACCACCACCTCGCCGGGTGCGGCGGGCGCCGGCTCCCACGACGGGGTGACCCACAGCCGCGGCGTGATGTGGCGCGGACCGAGGCCCCGCTTCCACGCTTCGGCCCAGTCTTCGACCTCGCGCCAATCGAAGGCGACCGACACCGCCGCGCCCAGCCGCCGGCTCAGCTCGGGGGCGGCTGCGCTCATGAATGCGTCGGGGTCGGCCGGCTCGGGGAGGTGGGTCACGAGCCACCCGTCCCGCTCCTCGACCGCGCGTCCACCCAGCGCGACCAGCGCATCCGCCAGCTCCGCCGAGTCGTCCTCGCCCTCGGCTCCCGCTGCCACGGTGCGCGCGCGCAGCTCCAACCAGCGGCCGCGGAAGCTCATCGGAGACCGCCGGCGAAGGCGCGGGTTCCGCGGCTCATCCGGCCTGGAACGCTTCCTTCACCTTGGACCAGAACCCCTTCCGGTCCACGTCCGCGATGCGCTCGGGAGCGGCGTCCTCGATCGCGCGCAGCTGGCGGTACAACCGCTCCTGCTCGGCCGTCAGGCGGTCCGGCACCCACACGATCACCCGCACCATCAGGTCGCCGCGCCGGTTGGTGCCGAGATCGGGGAGCCCCTGGCCGCGCACGCGGAGCAGCTCGCCGCTCTGCGTCCCGGGGGGGACGCGCAGGCTGACGGTGCCGTCGATGGTCGACACCTCGAGCTCGTCGCCGAGGGCGGCCTGCCCCACCGTCATCGGCAGCTCGAGGAGGAGATGGCTGCCGTCGCGGACGAAACGGTCGTCCTCCTCGACCTCGATCAGCACCACCAGATCGCCGCGCGTACCGCCCCGCGGTCCCGCGTTCCCGCGCTCGCGCAGCGTGATGTAGTTCTCGGAGCTGACACCGGGGGGGATGTCCACCTCGATCTCGGTCTCGCCTCGCATGCGCCCGTCGCCGTTGCAGCGCCGGCAAGGGCTGTCGATCACCTGCCCCTGCCCACGACATGTGCGGCACGGCTGCACGCTCACCAGCTGTCCGAATACCGAGCGCTGGACGAGGCGCTCCTCGCCGGCACCGTGGCAGGTGGGGCAGGTGCGTGGCTCTGTGCCGGTCTCGGCGCCGCTGCCCGCGCAGCGCTCGCACGACTCCAGCACCTGCACCTTGAGCGTGCGCCGCGCGCCGTGCACGACGTCCTTGAGCGTCACCTTCACCTTGGTGCGCAGCCCCTGCCCCTTGGCCGGACCAGGGCGCTGGCGCCGCGCGCCGCCGAACATCTCGCCGAAGCCGCCGAAGTCGCGCATGAAGACTTCGAGCGCGTCGTTGAAATCGAAGCCCTGCGCGCCGCCGCTTCCGCCGCGCCCGAGGCCCTGTTCGCCGAAGCGGTCGTAGCTCGCGCGCTGGTCGGGATCGCGCAGCACCTCGTAAGCGCGCGTCACTTCCTTGAAGCGCTCCTCGGACTCTTTCGAACCGTCGTTCTTGTCCGGGTGGTGCTTCACCGCGAGTTGACGGTAAGCCTTCTTGATCTCCTCCGCGGAGGCGTCGCGCGCCACGCCGAGGAGCTGGTAGTAGTCGGCCATTCTGTGGGTCTTCGATCCGTAGTCAGGGCGCCAGCATACGGGTCATCAGCGACGATGTGTAGTCGACGATGGCGATCATTTTTTCGTACGGCATGCGCGTCGGTCCGATCACGCCGATCACTCCCTTCAGGCGGCCCACGCGGTACTCCGCGGTGACCAGCGTGAAATCGGAGAGCGCCGCGGCGCCGTGCTCGCCGCCGATGGTGATGGAGAGCCCGCTCGGGTGCTCGCGGCTGCCGAGCACCGAGGCCAGCAGCTCGCGCCGCTCGGTCAGCTCGATCAAGCCCTTGAGCCGATCGCCCGCCTGGAACTCGGGCTGCGCCGCGAGCACGCTCGCCTGGCCCAGATGGACGTCGGCGCCCTCGGTCACCACGGGATCAAGCAGTTCGGCCCCCGCCTGCATGAAGATGTTGATCAGCTCGTCGGCGCCGGGCTCGTCGGTGCGCGCGGCGCGCAGCCGCTCGGGCAGGCTCGTCCGGATCGCCTCCAGCGTCAGCCCCGCCAGCCGCTCGTTCATCACCAGCGCGACCGTGTGCAGCGTGTCCTGCGGCACGTCGCCCGGCAGGTCCACGTACACGGTGCGGGCGAGGCCGCCGCCGAGCGTCGCGACCATGAGGACCTTCTCCGACGACACCCGGATGAGGTCGAGCTTCTCGAGCACCGCCTCGCGCAGCCGCGGCGCGATCGCGACGCCCAGCTCAGCCGACAGCACCGACAGCGCCCGGGTCGCCCGCCGTACCAGCCGCTCCACCGCGGACGAGCCGGCGGGGTCGATCTCGCGCGCGAGCGCGTCGCGCTCCAGCTCGGTCAGCGTCGCCGGCCGGATCATCTCGTCCACGAAGAATCGGTACGCCCGATCAGTGGGGATTCGGCCCGCCGAAGCGTGCGGGTGGAAGAGATAACCCTTGTCCTCGAGATCGCTCATGGTGTTGCGGACGGTGGCCGCGGACACCCCCAGCTCGTACTTCCTCGACACGGTACGGCTGCCGGCGGGCTCGGCGGTGTCCACGTACGTGCGCACGACGGCCTCGAGGACCCCGCGCTCCCTGTCGGAGAGGTCGGGGCCCGATTCCGTCCGATCCTTGTCGGCCTGATCGCGCGCTTCGGTCATGTCAGCAGAGTCCTTCGAGCACTGCCAAAGGGGCCCCGGTGGAATCTCGGGGCGCGGGGAGAGCCGCTCAAGGCTAACGCCTCCCGGGCTCCAGGGGCTCCAGGGGCTCCAAAGGCTCCAGCACGGCGTCCAGCTCGACCGCCAGCCGGTCGAGCAGGAGCCAGCCGGTGGGGGTGAGGCAGAGCGGCACCGCCGCCCCGGGAGACGGCCAGGCCAGCCCCTCCGCCCGCCACCGGGCGGCGAGAAGTGCCGCGGCAGGCGTGAGCTCCGACGCCGGGACGCCGCGATCCGTGCGCAATCCGAGCCACACCCGCTCCAGCCGCCGCGACGGGCCGCTCACCACCTCCTCGTCCGCGACCGCGAGGCGGCCCGCCACCGCGGCGCGTGCGTAGTCGTCCCAGTCGCGCACGTTCCAGCGGCGAAGCGGCTCGGCGAAGCTGTGCGCTCCGTTGCCGAGCCCCAGGTATGCCCCCCCCTCCCAATACACGCGGTTGTGCCGTGAGTCGTGTCCCGGCAGGGCGAAGTTGGAAACCTCGTAATGAAGGTAGCCGGCGGTGGTCAGCCGCTCGGCCGCGTACAGGTACTCCTCGCGATAGCGCTCCTCACCGGCGGTGTGGACGCGCCCCTCGGCGACGCTGCGCGCCAGCGGTGTGCCCGTTTCGACGGTGAGGCCGTACAGGCTCACGTGCGGCGGTGCGAGCGCGAGGACGGCGTCCAGGTCGCCCGCCCAGCTCCGCTCGACCTCGTCGGGAAGCGCGAAGATGAGATCGAGGCTGAGCTCGCCCAAGCCCACGGCGCGCGCGGTCGCCACCGCGAGCCGCGCCCCGTCCGGTCCGTGCAGGCGGCCCATCCAGGCGAGCGCGGGCTCGGAGAAGCTCTGCACGCCGAGGCTCACGCGGTTCACTCCCGCCGCGCGCCACCCCGCCGCCACGTCCGGGGTGAAGCTCTCCGGGTTCGCCTCCGCGGTCCATTCGAGCCCGGGGCCCAGCAACCGCTCCGCTCCCACCACCGACGCGAGACCGGCCATCGCCCCCGGCCCAAGCAGCGAGGGGGTGCCTCCGCCGACGAACACCGAATCGAGCGCCGGCGCGAGCGCGAAGCGCCCCTCCTCCTCGACCGCGCGCAGCTCGCCGGCGAGGGCGGCGGTCCACGCGTCCGCGTCCCCCGTGCGCCGCACCTGCACCGCGAAGTCACAATAGGGACAGCGCCGCGCGCAGAACGGGGCGTGCACGTAGAGCGAGCGCACCGGCGCGGCGGACGCGGACATCACGCTCTGCGCGCGAAGCGCGCCCCGGCCGTCTGCACCGCCCATCCCTCCACCTCCAGCTGCGACAGCGCCGCGAGCGCGCGCGGCGCGGAGAAACCGGTGCGCCCGGACAGCTCGTCGACGCCGAGGGGAGCGGCGCCGAGCGCGTCCCAGAGCGTCGCGAGATCGGTGCCGCGGGGGGGCGCCACGGGCGCGCGCCCCGCCGCCTCGATCCCGAGCGCGCGCAACACGTCGTCGGGGCCGAGCATGGGCTGGGCGCCGTCGCGCAGCAGTGCGTTGGTGCCGGCACTGGTGTCCGCGTCGATCGGGCCGGGCACCGCGAGCACGTCGCGCCCGAGGTCGAGCGCGTGCCGTGCGGTGATGAGCGCGCCGCTGCGGGCCGCGGCCTCCACCACGACCACCACCCGTGCCAGCGCCGCCATGATCCGGTTGCGCCGCGGAAAATGGTGCGCAAGCGCCGGCGTCCCGGGCGGGAATTCGCTGACCAGGAGCCCTTCCTGCGCGATGCGGCGGAAGATCCCCGCGTGCGCGGGCGGGTGCGCGGCGTCGGCGCCCGTGCCCAGCACGGCCACGGTCGGACCGCCGGCGTCGAGCGCCCCGCGGTGCGCCTCGCCATCCACGCCGAGCGCGAGACCGCTCACGACCACCACGCCCTCGCGCGCGAGGGCGGCCGCCAGCCGGGCCGCGACGCGCCGACCGTACGCGGTCGCGCGGCGCGAGCCGACGATGGCCACGGCGGGAGGGAGGAGGAGCTCGGAGCGGCCGCGCAGAAACAGGACAGGCGGCGGATCGCTCAGCTCGAGAAGACGAGCGGGATAACGGGGGGAGGTCATCGGCACCACGCGCATCGCGAGCGCGTCCGCGGCGGCGAGCGACGCGGCGACCGCGTCCCGATCGGGGCGGCCACCCCGTGCGCGCACTGCCCTGCGGCCTTCCTCGCCGCGTCCGATCGCCGCGGCGGCGTCGCGATCGCCGGCTGCGAGCGCCGCGCGGCCCGAGCCGAATCCCTCCACCAACGCCCGCACGGAGCGGTCGCCGAGCCCCAGCACCCGCTGCAGCAGCAGGAGCGCCTCCGCCTCGGCGCGCTCGTCGGCGCCGGGCAAGCCCTCGCTCAGGGGGTCCACCACTCCGCCTCGCCGGCTTCCTCGCGGATGACCTCGCGGGTGCGCACCCACAGCGCCTCGAGCAGGGGCGCGAGGCCCTGCCGGGCGACCGCCGAAATCGTGAACGTCCCCCAGGCCTGCGGGGCGGCCACGGTCGGGGGCGCGTCGTCGGGCCCGAGCAGGTCCGCCTTGGTGAGGATCAGACAGTGCGGAATCTGCGCGAGCGCAGCCGAGTGGCTCGCCAGCTCGCGCCGCAGCAAGTCGTACTCCGCCTGGGGATCGGGGCTGTCCAGCGGCACCAGCAGCGCGAGCGTCCGGGTGCGCTCCACGTGGCGGAGGAACTGCAGGCCGAGACCCTTCCCTTCGTGCGCACCTTCGATGATCCCGGGAATGTCGGCGATCACGTACGTGCGGTAGTCGGTCAGCTTCACCACGCCCAGATTCGGCAGCAGGGTGGTGAACGGGTAATCGGCGATGCGCGGCCGCGCGTCGCTCACGGTCGCCAAGAAGGTGGACTTGCCCGCGTTCGGCTCCCCCACCAGGCCGACGTCGGCGATGAGCTTGAGCTCGAGCTCGAGCATGCGGTGCTCGCCCTCGCCCCCGGGCTCGTGCTTGGTGGGAGCCTGCTGGGTGGCGGTCGCGAAGTGTTGGTTGCCGCGGCCGCCCCGCCCGCCCCGGGCGGCGATCACCCGCTGGCCGGGCTCCATCAGCTCGCCCAGCAGCTCGCCCGTCTCCTGATCGCGGGCCACCGTTCCCGGCGGCACGCGCAGCACCATGTCAGCGCCGTCCTTGCCGCTGCGATTGCTCTTCTGCCCGTTGTCGCCGTGATCGGCGCGATATTGCTTCTGGTAGGAGAAGTCGAGCAGCGTGGAAAGCTGCGGGTCCATTTCCAGGATGATGTGACCGCCCCGCCCGCCGTCGCCGCCGGAGGGGCCGCCGCGGGGGACGAACTTCTCCCGCCGGAAGGCGCGCGAACCGCCGCCCCCATTTCCTGCCGCGACATCGATGACCGCGCGATCTACGAACATCTTCCCCGCTTCGGTTGCTAGGGTCGCCCGGAGTCCGGGCGGCTGGCGTGGCGCTCGCGCACCCCGCGCAGGTGCGAGTGCAGCGTGCCAGATCCGGATGGATCGCCCGCACGTTCTCCAACAGCTCCTCGTACTGGCTCTGGTACACCGTCCGGCACACCTCGGCGCCGCGACGCATCCACGCATCCCAGTCGTCCGGCGAAGCGGCCGGCGCCGGGCTCCCCGAGCACCGCCGCCACAGCGCCAGCGCGTGCGAGCGGGCGCACACCGCCGCGCTCGGTCACTTCCCCTTGCCTCGCCGCGGCATCCGCTCCAGCTCCACCTCGCCGCGGATCTCCCCTACCCGCTCGTCGCGCGTGTTGAGGACCTGCGGCCGGCGGAACGGCGCGAGCGCGTCGGCCTCGGCCGCCGTCAGGAGCTCCAGCCCCACCAGCACCTCGATCAGCGCGACGTCGCCCGCGCGGTGGGCGCCGTCCTCGACCTTGAGCGCGATCCCCACCCCCTGCGTCGGGATGGTCGCGCAGTACACGCCCTCGGCGCCGGTCTTGGCAACGACGCGCCCGCCCGTCTCGTCGAGGAGCGCGGTGCACAGCCGCCCGGTCCCCGCCACCATGAACGGATGCTGCACGAGCGCCTCGACCACCGCCGCCGGTCCGGGCTCGCCGTCCGCTGCCGCCCGCCCAAAGCGCGCGAACGCGTGCGCCATCGCGCCCAGCGGCAGGGCGAACGTGAGGATGCCGCATCCGTCCACCCCCGTCCCCATCTCCGCTTCGGGAACCCCACTCCACCGCGCCACCACCGCCCGCATGCGCTCCTGCACGGGATGGCCGGCCTTGTGGTAGCCCTCGGTGCGCCAGCCGTTGTGCACCGCCAGCGCCAGCATCCCCGCGTGCTTGCCCGAGCAGTTGTTGTGCACACTCCGCGGCCGCTCGCCGGCCACCGCCATGCGGACGGCCTCGGTCATCCGCATCGGCGGATGGGGTCCGCACGCCAGGTCCCCTTCCTCGAGCCCCGCCTTGCGCAGGATCGACAACGCGGCGCGCACGTGGCGCGGTTCCGCGTTGTGCGAGGCACAGCACAGAGCGAGCTCGCTGCCGCTCAGGCGAAGCGCCCGCGCGGCGCCGTCCTCGACCAGCGGGAGAGCCTGCAGCGGCTTGGCCGCCGAGCGGAGGAAGGCCGTGAGCGCGGGGTCGCCCGCGCGGGCGGTGAGCCGGCGGCCGTCGCTCACCGCGACATGCACCGTGTGCACCGATTCCACCAGGTCGCCCCGGGTGACCACGATGCGCGCGCTCATCGCGCCGCCGCCTCCAGCATCGCGCCCGCGCCGGTGCATCTCCATGCCGCGATGGGACGAAGGCGAAGGGCGTCCGGTCCCGGAACGCGACCGGGGGTGGCGGCCCGCGCCGCCACCCCCGGCTTCACCGCCCGGACCGGACCGGTCAGAGGTCGCCCGCGCGCGCCGCGGAGTCCGCCGTCGCCGCCGACGCTGGGGTCCGCGGGCTCGCCTGCTCGGCGGCTCGGAAGAGTGCGGCCGGCGAGTCGGCGCGGCCGATCAGATCGAGCGCCGCGCGCAGCTGCGTATCGTGCGCGATCGAGCGCCGGAACTCGGCCCCCTCGCCCCATTTCTGGAGTGCGACCTTCCGTTCCAGATCGTAGCGGATGAAGCGCGCGGCCTTCCGGTACACGTCGCGGCTGACCTCGGCCTTGATCGCATCGTCGAGCGAATCGTAGACGCGGTCCAGATCCTGATCGCTGATCGTGAAGTCGGGCTGGAGCGAGGACCGCTCCTGGATCAGGCGCACCGCGAAGTTGAACAGCGCGGTCTGGAACGCCCCGGCCTGGGGTTCGAGCGCGCGCAACGCGGTCTGCTCGTCGCTGGTGAGCGTGTCCGCCAGAACGATCACGTCGGGCGTGATCCCCCCGCCACCATAGAGGGTGCGCCCCCCCTTGGACTTCGTCGTCGGCCGCCCCGCCAACATGGGGACCTGGGTGTAGGTCCCGTTGAGGGTGCGCGCGCCGGTCTCGCGCGCCGCGATCTGCTGGTCATGCGGCTTGTCGATGGAGCGCCCGACCGGCGTATACCAGCGCGCGGTGGTGAGGCGCAGCACGTTGCCGCCGCTCAAGCGAAAGAGCGTCTGGACCGAGCCCTTGCCGTAGCTGGGCATGCCGACCACGAGCGCGCGGTCGTAGTCCTGGAGCGCGCCCGAGATGATCTCGGCGGCGCTGGCGCTGTACTCGTCCACGAGCGCCACCACCGGAACGTTCGGGTAGTGGTCACCCTGGCTGGCGTTGAATGTCTCGCTCTGGTTGGGCGCGCGCCCGCGCGTCTCCACGATCCCGGCCCCTTTCGCCACGAACAGATCGGAGACCGCGATGCCCTGCTCGAGGAGGCCGCCCGGGTTGCCGCGCAGGTCCAATACGATCCCCTTGAGTGAGCCGGCGGCGGCCTTGAGCGAATCGAGCGCGGCGCGCAGCTCCGCGGAGGACGTCTCGCGCACCACCTGGAGGGGGACGTACGCGATCCCCTGCCCGAGCGAGATCGCGAACGGGACCGACTTGAGGTGGATGCGCTCGCGCCTGAGTGTGAACGGGATCGGCTGGTCCACCCCGAGGCGGCGCACCTTGACCAGGACGTCGCTCCCGGCGGGTCCGCGCAGCACCTCCACCGCCTGATTGGAGTTCCACCCCGCGGCGGGCTTGCCGTCGATCTCGACAAACTGGTCGCCCGGCCGGATCCCGGAGCGCGCCCCGGGCGTGCCGGGGATGGGAGACACCACGGTCACGAAGCCCTCGCGCTCGGTAATCTCGAGCCCGACCCCGCCGTAGTCCCCCTGCGTGCGGATGCGGAGGTCCTCGTAGTCGGAGGCCGCCATGAGCGAGCTGTTGGGGTCCGCGATCTCCGTGATCAGCCCCTCGATCGCGGACTGGTACAGGCTGTCCTTGGGAACCGGATCGACGAAGTCGCTGGCGATGCGGTCCACGACCTCCTGAAACAGGCGCGCCTGGAAGTAGACGTTCTCCTCCTGCTTGACCCCCTGCTGGAGGAACCAGCCACCCGTGACCACCGCGATGCCGAGCACCGCGACGGGGGCGAGGATCGAGCGTCTGTATCTCATGGAGCCTCCAAACGGGGCCGGCG
>CAXNGW010000010.1:0-24257 GCA_964201975.1 Longimicrobiales bacterium
CCGAGCCGGGACAGCTCGTCGAGGATCTTCTGCAGCTGGCGGGAGACGTCCCCGCGGATCTCGAAGAGCTGATCGGTCTGGCGGCGCAGCGTGTCCTGGGTGACCGCGCTCTGCCTGGTCAGCGCCGCCAGGAGGCTGTCCTGGCGGACGCTCAACGTCTGGATCTCCAGGCGCAGGTCGCGCACATCGCGCTTGGTGGCAACGCAGCCCGCACCGACGAGCAGGGCGACGGTCGCGGCCGCCGCCCTGCTCGCCCGGATCCAGTCCATCGTCATCGGGTGGCGCTCAGCGCTCAGGCCTGAGGTTGGCCCCGCCGCCGGTAACCACGAACTCGGCGCGCCGATTCTGCGCCCATGCCGCCTCGTCGCTGCGATTCACGAGCGGGCGCTCCTCACCGAACGACGTGGTCTCGAAGCGACTCGCGTCGAGCCCGAACCCGGCGAAGAATTGCTTCACCGCGTCCGCGCGCCGGCTGGAGAGCGCGAGGTTGTACTCGGTCGAGCCGCGCTCATCCGCGTGTCCCTGGATGCGCATGCGTACGTCGGGGTTCGCACGCAGGATGTCGGCCTTCTCCCGCAGCACCCGCTCGGCGTCGGCGGTGATGTCCGCCTCGTCGTAGTCGAAGTGCACCATCGCCTCGATGGTGGTGCGGAGCCCTCGCTGGGAGGCGGCGAGGCGATCCCTCTCCGCGGTCGCGGCGCGATCGCGGGCCGCATTCGCGGCCGTGACGGAGTCGTCGCGGGAGCGCGTGACACGCGCGACCGAATCCTGACGCGCGCGTTCGATCTCGGCGGTGGTGGGACCGGTCGGCGCGGGCGGCGGCGGCGGGTCTTTCTTGCAGGCCGCGACGGCCAGCACGATGGCCAAGGCGACGATGGTTGCGCGGCGAGCGCTCATTCGTGCTCCTCTAGTTGTGTGGGTGTCCCGGGGCTTGTGGTCCGGCATAAAGATCTGCGCAGCATATAGTGCCTGTCTCGTTGGGACGCAACCCGCTCGTTCAGCGGGCCGGCAGCGCGGGAGACCATTCCGGAACGGTGATATCCACGCCGGTCAGGATGGTGCGGGTGACCCCGGTGGCCACGTCCACCACGAACAACCCCTTGCCCCAGCGGCGCTCGCCCTTGAACACGATGTGGCGGCCGTCCGGAGCCCAGGACGGGTCCTCGTTGTTCCCCTCCCAGGTGAGCTGGCGCACGCGCCGCCCGCGGTCCTCGATGCGCGCCACCAGGATGTGGTAGGTGCCGCGGCGGATGGCGCCGTGGAACGCCACCAAGTCGCCCACGGGCGACCAGTCCGGCGCGGTGAAGTATCCCGGGCGGTCGTACGCATAGGGGGAGATGAGATCGGGATCGCCCCCCCCGGCCGGCATCACGTACACCTGCGGCTGCCCGGTACCCAGCCGGTTGGAGTTGAACGCGAGCGTGCGCCCGTCGGGCGCGTACGCCGGCGAGATGTCGTTCCAGCGGCCGCCGGTGAGATGAGTGAGGCAGCAGTTCCGCTGCACGTTGTAGGTGAAGATCCCCGAGCGCTCCCCGGAGGTGACCGCGAACGCCAGCGTCACCCCGTCGGGGGCCCACGCGGGCGTCATGTGGTCGCCGGTCTGGAACGCCCGCTCCGAGACCATGCGCTCCGATCCGGTGGCCATCTCCCGGATGTAAATGCGAGGCACGCCGGTCTTGTACGACGAGAACGCGAGCCGCGAGCCGTCCGGCGACCACGCCGGGGACAGCACGATGCTGGCGTGGTTGGTGAGCCGGTGCAGGTTCTCGCCGTCCGCGTCGATCAGGTACAGTTCCTTGTTCTGCGTCCCGGGAGCGACCATCGAGAAGGCGATGCGGCTGGCGGCCATGCCGGGCTCGCCCGCGATCCACCGCACCACCTCGTCCGACGCGCGGTGCACCGCCATGCGGAAGTCGGGCGCCTCCGGATTGGGCAGCGGGAAGCGGCCGGACTCCTTGAGCCGCCCGTAGACGACGTCGTGGAGCTCCAGGAGGAGGGTGGAGCGGTCGCCCTGCGCCTCCACCTGTCCGGTGAGGAGCCACACCGCGCCGAGCCGGTCCCATAGCGGATAGTCGATGCGCTCGCCGGTCATCGCCGGCGGCAATGAATCCATCACCTGGAAGCGGTCCGAATTGCGCAGATCGCGCGCGACGATCGCCTCCACCGGGTTGGCCGACGTCTCGCCGCCGAAGCGGCCGCCGAACGGACGGATGGCCAGGGCGGGGGTGAATAACGTCTCGTAGACCAGCCCGAGGGTGACGCCCGGAATCGAGTCGCGCTCCTGGGCGCGCGCGCGGGCCGGGACGGCGAGCGCGAGCGTGACCGCGGCGACGGCCGCCCCGAAGACGCGAAGAAGTGTCATCCGGGCGTGATACTGGGCGGGCTCAGCGGAAGATCCCGTCGACGTTCCCCGGACGGAAGGTGAAGCGGATGGGGAGGCGATCGAAAGGGAGATCGTCGGGGAGCGGCCCGAAGCGGCCCGGCTGGCCGGCGCACTCGACCGCACCCAGCGCCTCGAAGTCGAAAGAGGGATTCCCGGAGCGGCGCACGAAGCGCTGGTCGCCCACCGACCCGTCGGCGTTGATGACGAAGTAAACCTCGGTCGCAGGATTCCCCTGCCCCGACCACCGGAAGCACCGCTTAATCTGGAGGATGATGTTGTTGTAGTAGCTTGGGTAATCCCGCCGCAGGCCCTCGATGCGGACGTTCATCGCCTCCGCCGACTCGGCGCCGGCCGTGGAGCCGCCGCCCGTGGTGGTGGCGCGGGGCTGGGCCAGGGGCTGCGCTCCGCTCGGCTGGGCGCGGCTCGGCTGGGCCGCCGCCGGCTCGGCCTTGGGAGCCTCCGCCTTGACCGGGGGCACCGGCTTGGGGTCGGGCCGCTCGACCGGGGCCGGATCCGGAATCGGCGGACCCACCTCTGCGGCAGGCGCCGCCGGCGCCTCCACCACCAGATCTCCGTTCGGACCCGCGGGCACCGACACCAGATCGATCTGGTAGGAGACGAACTCGGGCACCACCGGGTCGGACGCAGCCACGCCCAGCGCCAGCGCGAGCGCGGCGGCGTGCACGAGCACGGAGCCGAGGGCGGGCGTCGCGCCCGGGCGCAACCTGCGCCGGCGGACCGGGTGGGCGGTCGGGTTCATCGCCGCGCCTCCTCCTCTCCCACCACGAACGAGAACTGCTTACCGGTACGCGCGATGGCCGTGACCACGTGCATCACCGCACCGTGCGTCGCCATCGAGTCACCCTTGATGTAGACGCGCTCGAACGCCCCCGCCGCGGCGAGCTGCGCGAAGCTCTCCTGGAACTGCGGCAGAGTCATCGCCGTTCCCTCCACGAACACCGTTCCGTCGGGCTGCACGGTCACGAAGAACGGCTTGTCATCGGCGGTCAACGGCTGCACGTCGCCGCGCGGGAGGTTCACCTCCACGCCGCCCTGCATGATGGGCGCCGTGATGATGAAAATGATGAGCAGCACGAACGCGACGTCCACCAGGCTAGTGACGTTGACCTCGGCCCGCACCGCGAGGTCCTCCGCGCGCTGGCGCCGACCGCGTCGCACGCTAGACGCGCCCCTCGCGCGCGAGCGTGCCGATGAACTCGCTCGAGAAGCCCTCGAGCTCGCTCGTCACCAGGTTGAGCCGCCCCACGTAGTGGTTGTAGAAGAGCACCCCCGGGATGGCCACGAACAGTCCCGCGACGGTCGTGATGAGCGCCTCGCCCACGCCCGGCGCGACCGCGGATAGGTTGGACGAGCCGCTCGCGGCGATGCCGAGGAAGACGTTCATCACGCCGATGACGGTGCCGAGCAGCCCGAGCAGCGGCGCCACCGAGCCGATCACCGCGAGCCAGGTGATGCCGCGCGCGAGCTCGTCGCGCTCCTCCGTCTCCGCCTTCTCGAGCACCATGCGGAGCGCCTCGAGCTGGGTGTGGGAGAGCCCTTGGGGGGCCGGGGCGCCCTGCCGCAGCGAGCCCGGACGGAGCTCGCTGTAGAAGTTCACCCCCTGCCGGAAGACGCGCCCGTACGGCGACTCGGGGAGCGCGAGGATCGCCTTGTACGCGTCCTCGACGCGTTGTGCCTTCTCGAGGTGCTCGAGGAAGCGGTCCCCCTCCCGGCGCACGTCGCGGAAGGTGCGCGCTTTCCAAAAAATGATCCACCAGCTCATCAGCGAGAACACCGCCAACGTCGCCAGCACGATCCAGGTCGGGATCGTGGCGTCGTCGAGCAGGTCCATCATCGACGCACGCGGCGCCGCCTGGAGGAGCAGCGCGGTCACCGTCGTCGTCGTCATCGTCCCCTCATGCGGTCGGGCTCCAGGCGATCCTCCCGTGGCGTGGTGTGGTGTGCGGCGATGTACTGGTAGGTCTCACGCAGCCCGTCTTCCAGCGTGCGGCGAGGCGACCAACCGAGCGCGCGCAGTCGCGCGCAGTCGAGCGAGCTCTTGCGCAGCTCTCCCGGGCGCGCGGGCAGGTACTCGCGCCCAGGGCTCCTGCCGGCGGCGCGCCCGAGCAGGTCGGCCAGCCCGGTCACGCTGGTCTCGACGGACGTGCCGACGTTGAACGCGACCGCGTCGAGCGAGGACACCGGATCGGGCAGCGCGACCTGGGCGGCCAGCAGGTTGGCGGCCACCACGTCGCCCACGAACACGTAGTCCCGCGTCTGCTCGCCGTCGCCGAAGATCGTCAGGGGCGTGTCCGCGAGCAGCCGGTTCGAGAAGATCGCTACTACACCCGCCTCTCCGTGTGGATCCTGGCGCGGACCGTACACGTTCGCGTAGCGGAGCGCGACGTACTCGAGCCCGTGGATGCGGCGGTAGTACTGGAGATAGTGCTCCCCCGCCAGCTTGCTCACCCCGTAGGGCGACAGCGGGACCTTGGCTGCGGACTCGGGCGTCGGGCGCCGCTCGGGATCGCCGTACACGACCCCGCCGCTGGAGACGTAGAGGAAGCGGCGCGTGCCCACCTCGAGCGCCGCCTCGGTGAGGTTGAGCAGCCCGAGCAAGTTGGTGCGCGCGTCGCGAGCGGGATCAGTGACCGACACGCGCACGTCCACCTGGGCAGCGTGGTGGCTCACCAGGTCGAAGCGCGCCTCCCGGAACAGGTCGCGGACGGCGGCGTCGCCGATGTCGGCGACCACCAGCTCGGCGCCGGCGGGCACGTTGGCGCGCCGCCCGCGGGAGAGGTCGTCCAGCACCCACACGCGATCCCCGCGCGCCAGGAACGCGTCCGCGACGTGGCTGCCGATGAAGCCCGCGCCGCCGGTGACCAAAACGTTCATCCGTCGTCCTCGCCGCCCCGGAGGAAGCGGACCGTTTCGATCATCTGGTCGGCGCGCCCCTCCTCGGCGGCCTCGCGCAGCCGCGTGGTCGGCTCGTGCAGGAGCTGGTTGAGCAGCCGCCGCGAGAACGCCTCGACGGCGGCGCGATCGGCCTCGCTCAGATGGCCCATGCGCGTGAGCAGCGCTTCCACCTCGCGCGCGCGCACCACCTCGCCGCGCTCGCGCAGCTCGCGGATGGCCGGCACCACCTCGAGCGAGCGCTGCCAGCTGGCGAAGGCGAGCGCTTCGCGCTCGACCAACGCCTCGGCCGGGACCGCGGCCGCGCGCCGACGGTCCAGGTGCTCGTCGAGGATGCGCTGGAGGTCGTCCACATTGTAGAGGAAGACGTTGGGCAGGCCGCCCACCTCGGGCTCGACGTCGCGCGGGATCGCGATGTCCACCATCAGGAGCGGACGGGCGAGCCCGCCGGGGTGCGCCTCGGCGAGCATCGCACGCGTGATCAGCGGGTGCGGCGCCGAGGTCGAGGTCAGCACGATGTCCGCGTCGGCGAGCGCGCGCGTGGTCTCGTCCAGGCGCAGAGCGCGCCCGCGCAGCTTGCCCGCGAGGTCAAGCGCGCGGTCGTACGTGCGGTTGGCCACCATCACCCCCTCCACCCCCTCGCGGCCGAGCGCGGCCACGACCCGATCGGCGGTGTCGCCGGCCCCGACCAGCAGGATCCGTCGCCCGCGCAGGTCGCCGAAGATTTTGCGCGCGAGGTCCACCGCGACCGACGCCACCGACGCCGTGCCCTCGCCCACCGAGGTCTCGGAGCGCACCCGGCCGCCGACCGCGAGCGCCGTCTGAAAGAGGCGGTTGAGCACCGCGCCGGTCATCCCGGGGTCGGTCGCGGCGGAGCGCTGATACGCGTCCCGCACCTGCCCCTGCACCTCGGCCTCGCCGACCACCATCGAGTCGAGCCCGGCGACGACACGGAAGAGGTGGAGCGCCACCTCGTCCCCGACGCGTCGGTACAGGTAGCGTCCGAGGGAGCCGGGGAGCGGCCCCGCCGTCTCGGCGAGAAACACCTCCACACGCGCGAGCGCCGCGTCGGAGTCGGGATTGAGGTACAGCTCGGTGCGGTTGCAGGTCGCGAGCAGGACGGCCTCTGCCACCCCCGCCTCGCGCAGAGCCACCAGCGCGCGCGCGGCCTGCCCGCCGGGGAACGCCAGGCGCTCCCGCACCTCGACCGGGGCGGTGTGGTGACTGAGACCCACCAGGGTCAGCGCCACGTGCAGCGGCTCAGAGGAAGCCCACGCCCGGGCGGGCGGACAGGCGCAGGAGGAGGTAGCCCGTGGCGATCAGCAGGAACGCGAGCGCGTTGGCGGTGGCCGAGCGCCGCTCGGGGGGACCCTCCCCGAGCCCGCGGGCGACGATCGCCACGAGCACGACGAGCCAGCTGAATACGCCCCACCACATCTCGGCGCGGTCCTGGCCGAAGGTGCCGTGGAAGCGGACGGTCCACGCCCACGCCAGCGCCAGCGACAGGGTGAGCAGGACGAAGCCGACGCGGGTGCCGACGCGGCCCAGACGGTCGAGCGTGGAGAGCGGGGGGAGGAACTGGAAGAGGCGCCCCATGCGCTTGGCCTTGAGCTCGCGGAACTGGGCCAGGTAGAGCCACCCCGCGGCCCCCGCCACCGCGATCCCCACCACGCCGGCGAGGCCGAGTCCGGCGTGCAGCACGAACCAGGGTCCGCGGAAGTCGGGGGCCACGCCCGACGGGCGGATGCCGGCGACGAGGGCGGTGGCCTGGAGCAGGATGGCCAGCGGGAGGAGCACGATCCCCACCCGCTCCCCCTCCCGCACCGCGAGCGCCCCCACCAGCCCGACGCCGGTGAGCAGGGCCAGCATCGACAATGAGGGGCCGAGCCCGACCAGCGGGAGCTCGCGGAAGACGGCGGCGTAGCGCATGGCCGCGGCGAGGTGCAGGGCGACGCCGGCCGCGGCGGTCCATGCAGCGAGCGCCCCCCCGCTCCGACCGCCCGCCACCAGCGTGCGGAGCCAGAGCAGGAAGGCGGCGAGATAGAGAACGAGCGCGATGAGGTGGATCACCAACCGCGTGGGCTCCGCCGTGTGCGTGCGCGACCATCGAGCGGGCGGAACCTACCGAACCGGGCGCGGGGCCGGAACACCCGCGCCCGGTCGGTCATGGCATCTTGCGGTCGAGTCGGACGCGAAGCCCGGTCTGGAAGATCGGATTCTTCATGGAGACGATACGGGCCGACGAATGGTCAGGGTGCACCGACACGACCTGAAGGCGGCCCTCCACCTCGGGGGGCGTCCCGCGGCCCTCCACCCAGACCACGACGTACTCGTCGCCCACCTTCACACCGTGGTCCGAGCCCTGATCCATGAACGCGATGTCGTTCACATTCTGCAGCGCGCGCTCCGCCGCGAAGCCGACCAGCGTCGCGTCCGCACCGGTGGTGGTGGGCACCGCGCGCGCGCCCGGCTGGACGTTGAACGCCGGCAGCGCCATGAACAGGTCGCCCATGCTGAGACGGTCGAACACGTCCACCACGAGGGCGACGCCGCCGCCGGGGACGGGATCGCTCACCGCGAGCACGCCGGTCGGGATCAGCACGCGGCCGATGCCGGGGAGGGTGCGCCCGACGCGGAACGTCATGATCTCGGTGCCGCGCGCGGGGACCGGGCCGTCGAACTGGAGCTCGAGCTTGTCGAAGACGAGCGCGGTGGTGCGCGGAACGTGCTCGTCTTCGGCCCCCGTCAGCTCGAGCACGAGACCCGAATGGTCGGGATCGCGGTCGAGCGGGCCCAGCCAGGGGGTGGCATACGAGACCGAACGCGAGACCACGAGGCGGGTCTGATCGAACGTGGCGTCGGTACCGAACGCGCTCGCCCCGTCGCGCGCGTAGAAGATCGTGCGCTCGGGCTCGCCGGCCTCGACCGGACGGGGCTCGGGGGCCGGGGGCTGCCCCGGCACGACCGTCACCTGCTCGACGACCGCCTCGGCAGCGATGTTCGGGATGACCAGATCCTCGCCGGGATAGATCCAGTGCGGATCCTCCACGACTCCCCGGTTGGCCTCGTAGACCTGGGGCCACTTGTAGGGGTCGCCGTAATACTGCTGCGCGAGCGTCCACAGGGTCTCACCGCCGGTCACGTGGTGGACCCGCTGCGCCTGCGCCGCCGCCGGCAGAAGAATCAGGGTCAAAATGGCCGCCGCCGACCGGACCATCGCGAGCTCCTCGGTCAGGTGAAACTCGGCGCCCGCGCTCGCGCGGTGGCGCCACATTTCCCGAAGATAGGCACGGGAAGCCGCCCTGGTCAACGAACATTTTTTTGAAATAACGAACAAACGTTTCCGGACGATGCCGGCGCCGGGCCTAGAAGAAGGCGGTCGCCCGGACCTCCCAATCGCTCCAACCCCACCCCTCCCCCCACTCGCCGCGCATCGTCCCGGAGAGCTCCACCCGCCGCCCGGGGCGCCAGGCGGCGGTGCCGTCCACCCGGGAGGCGGCCCCCGGCCGGTCCGTCTCCAGCAGGTTCCACCGCTCGCGGGTGAGCGCCGACAGCCGGAGCCCGGCGCGCAGCGCGCCGCCGGGGGTCCAGGCGGCGGCCGCAAGCGCGTGCTGGTGGCCGTACCCGCCGAGGGGGTGGCCCAGCAGGTCGCCGCCGGCCCGCCAGCCGCTCTGGAAGCGGACGTGCTGGTACCAGAACGCGGGCAGCGTGTCACACCAGGAGCAGAGGCGGGCGGCCCGGCCGAACGCGACGTACTCGTAGCGTAGGGTCACGGGGAGGGGCGCCCGTCCGGCCCACAGCAGCCCGGCAATGAGACCGGGATCGCCCCACGACCGGTCGCGATCCTCCCAGCCGAGCTCCGCCGTCGCCAGCAGCGGCAGGCCGACGGAGGCGAGGGAGACGCGGACGTCGAGCGCCGCCACCTGATCATCGAAGTCCGTCGCCTGTCCGAGCGCCAGCCGCACCACGTCGGCCGCTCCGAGCGAGCCTTCGTCCGGACCGTACGGCTTCGCATCGAAGGCCACGCTCCCGCCGGGGAAATGGCCGCCCGCGAGCACGCCGCGGCTGAGGCCGACCTGGATCCAGCGCGCCGGACGGGCGGTCGCGCGCAGGAACCCCCACCAGGGATCCCGCACCGCGTCGTAGCGCGGGAGGGGGCCCGCGCCCGCCACCACCGAGACATCGCCGAGCAGCGGGATCCGCACGGGCACGGCGGTCCCCACGCGCGCGCCGTCGAGGTACGCCGGATTGAGCACGAGCGCGCCGGTGGATCCGCCGCCGAGCTGAACCCGCTCCCGCCCGGCCTCGGCCCAAAAACCCCGCACGTGGACTCCCACGCCGCCGCGCAGCACGCGCGCGCGATCGACGTCGAGAAAGGCGAACGGCAGCGA
Organism: Longimicrobiales bacterium; assembly: GCA_964201975.1. Classification (GTDB taxonomy): domain Bacteria; phylum Gemmatimonadota; class Gemmatimonadetes; order Longimicrobiales; family Gaopeijiaceae; genus UBA2988. Next base: position 9,688 of record CAXNGW010000010.1, read on the forward strand.
GGACGCCGAGCCGGCCTCCACCGCGAGCACCGGCGTGCCGCCTCGGTGGGCCGATCCGGCCGCGGCGCCGAGCGCGAAGCGGAGTCCGGGGACGAGCCCGCGCTTCCTCCCCCGTTCGTCGTCGAATGCCGCCGCCGTCCCCGACCCCGCGAGCAGGGCCGCCACCCGCGCTCCCGGCAGCGGCCGCACGGCAGAGGCGCCGGCGGGAAGGTCGCCCCGCGCCTCCATCCACTCCAGCACGGTGAGGCTCCAGTGTCCCTCGGGCACGGCTCCCCAGCTCGCGTCCGTTTGCGCACGAGCGCGGCCCGGGAGTAGGCAGAGGACGACCAGCGCGGCGGCGGCGGGAGCGGCGCTGCCGCGCAGCCACCGGCGGAGCTCGCCCACCTCGGGCAGGCGGAGCGCGACCGCGAGGGCCCCGTAGACGACCAGCCAGCCGCCCCCGACCAGCGCCAAGACGCCGACGCGCCCGAGCGTGCCCAGCGCGAGCGGATCCGGGAGGCGGGGAGCGACCGCCCCCCAGTACAGCGCCGCCGGGAGCGCCGCGGCCACCACCGGTCGCAGGAGCCCCGCGCGCACGGCGCCGAGCCCCCAGTCGGGCGGCGCCCACAGCACGAGCAGCGCGAGGATGAGCGCGTTCATCGCGACCTGCGCGCCGACCAGCCCGACATACGAGAAGGCGGTCACCAGCGGCACCAGGGCGGCTGCGCGCGCGAGGTGCCCCACCAGCTGCGCGCGGTTGATCAGCGCGGGCCGGTGGGTGGCGAACGCGGCGCTGAAGAGGATCTGCACCAGCCCCTGCAGGAAGAAGCCGATCATGAACAGGGCGAGGCTGACCGCGGCGGGGCGGAGCATGCCATCGGCGAGGAAGCGTCCGCGCCCGAACAGCAGCGCGACCGTCCACGGCGCGGTCGCGGCGGCGAGCAGGGTGAGCGGGAGGGAGAGCGCGGACAGGCGCGCCAGGCTCGCGCGCAGCACGGGTCCGAGCCGCCGGTCCGCGTCCGCCGCGACCCGCTCGGCCGCCTCGCCGCCCTCCTCGTCCGCCGCCGCCACCGCGGCGGCGAAGCGCGGCAGCGACACGGTCTGCGCCGAGTCGTTGATCGCCGCGTGCAGCAGGTCGTGGGTCATGCGCCCGTACAGCACCGCGGAAAAGAGACCCACCGGGAGCAACGACGCGCCCACGCGGAATGCCCACTCCCCCACGAACGTGGCGGCGTTGCTGCTCGACAAGCTCAGCCAGCGCGAGCCGATGCGGCGGATCTCCGGGTCGGCCGCGGCGGGCGCGAGCGCCATGGATCCGAGCCGGGCGCGAGCCGCCGGAAAGATCAGCGCCGCCCCGGCCACCGTGGCCGCGAGACCGATCCAGCCCACGGCGGCGATACCCGATCGGTCTCGGATCGCCAGCAGGAGGGCCAGCGAGACCGCGGCCGGCACCACCTTCTGGGCCGAGATCGTCACGCCGAAGCGCCGGTCGCTCTCGAGGAACGCCATCGTGACCGTGGTGGCGGCGAGGAAGACCAGCGCGGGGACGCGGATGCGGACGAGCGCGACGGTCAAGTCGCGCATTGCGCCCTCGTATCCGGGGGCGAGCGCGTCCACCAGCAGCGGGGCCGCGGCCAGCAGGAGGAGGGAGAGGACGAGGACCGCTGCCACGGTGAGCCCGACCAGGCCGCCGGCCAGGCCGCGCGCGCGCTCGGGGTCGCGCGAGCGCAGGCGCGCATACACGGGCAGCGCGAGCGAGCGCAGATGGCTGAGCATCAAGAACTTCCCGAGGAAGCCGTAGATGCTCAAGCTCATGAAGAACGCGTCAGTCTCGGCGCTGGCGCCGAACCAGTACGCCAGCAGCGACTGGAAGCCGAGGCCCAACACCGCGGCGAGAGCCGTGCCGCCGCCCAACACCGCGAGGCTGCGCACGGTCCTCGCGCGCGGCGCGGTCATGGGATCGCGGTCGAGGCGGGCAGCTCCTGGCGACGCAGCCAATCCCCCGCGCCCAGCACCTCGAGGCGGGCCACCTCCGCGGTCAGCCCCGCCTCCAGCACCGCGCGGACGAGCCCGGACAGCTGCTCCTCGTCCAGGTAGGGGAAGCTGAAGATGACGTGCTCGGCGCCGTACAGGCGGGCGAGCGCGGTGATGCGCGAGGCCGGGCCGAGCACGCGCACGCCACCGACCAGGCTCTTGTGCGCGGTCGGGTCGTCGTCGGCGAAGCCGATCACCTGATAGCCGGGGCCGCTGCGGTTGCGCAGCGCGCGGAACACCGTGAGCACACCGTCGGACGACCCCGCGATGATCGTGCGCCGCCCCTCGCGCGATCCCCACTCGAGCGAGGTGACCTCGCCCAACGCGCGCACGCCCAGCCGGGTGAGGGCGAAGAAGAACAGCGACAGGATCCCCTCGAGCACGATCACCGTGCGCGGGAACGACGCCAGGCGCAGCGCGAACAGCAGGCTCGCGAACAGCAGCGAGCCCATCACCACCACCGCGACCAGTCGCACCGCGTCGCGCGCCAGCCCGAGGTGCCACTGCGTCTCGTAGACGCCGAAGAAGAGCGCGATCCCCACACGGAAGACGATCAGGTAGGGGAGCACCGCGGCGAGGTTGGCGAGCTGGTCGGGCGAGATGGCGCCGTCGAAGCGCAGGAAGAACGCGGCGTACGCGGCCGCGAACACGAGCGCGACATCGCCCGCCACCGCGAACACGCGGATCACCCACCGGTACCAGGGCGATTCCTCCCACCCCGGGCGCGTGCGCTCGACGTGGAAATCCTTTTCGAACTCGCCGACCCGACCCTGGTAGAGGTAGACCCCCAGATACATGAGCAGCAGCAGGAAGACGGTTGCCCCGACCCCGTACGCGAGCGGGGTGGAGGTGACGACCAGCACGCCGACCGTGCCCGACACCGCGGACAGAACGTATACGGCGAGCAGCGCGCGCCCGCGCGACAGCCCGTGCGCGAGCAGCCGATAGTTGATGTGGTCGGCCTTGCCGCGCGACAGCGGGATCCCGGACAGCTTGCGCGTGACCGTGACGAACGTGGTGTTGAAGATCGGCACGGCGAGCAGCAGCGTGGGGGCCAGGATCGTGAAGCCGAGCTGCGTCAGCCCCGCCCAGCTCTCCCCGATCGCCAGCCCGGCCAGCAGGAAGCCCAAGAACATCGAGCCCGAGTCGCCCAGGAAAATGCGGGCGGGCGGCAGGTTCCAGGGGAGGAATCCGAGGCACGCCGCAGCCAACACCCACGAGAACAGCGCGGTCTCCGGACGGCCGGTGGCCCAGGTGAAGACGCCCACGAAGAAGGCGGCCACCGCCGCCACCCCCGGGAGCATCCCGTCCATGTTGTCCACCAGATTGAAGGCGTTGCAGACGCCCACGAACCAGAGGATGGTGAGCGGCACCGCCACCCACTCCATCTGGGGACCCAGCGGAAAAGTGACGCCGCCCACCACCATGAGCGCGGCGGCGCCGACCTGGACGAGCAGCTTGGTGCGCGGATCGAGCAGCCGCACGTCGTCCCACACGCCGGCCAGGAAGAGCACGCTCGCGCCCGCGAAGACCACCCCGAGCCCGCCTACCGCGTGGCCGGTTGCGGCCATCCCGATGAGCGCCGCCGCCGTGGTCATCCACACCGCGATGCCCCCGCCGAGCGGCACCGGCCGCGGATGGTTCGCGTCCGGGACGGACAGCAACCCGAAGCGGGGGAGCAGCTCCATCGCCGCCTTGGTCAGCCCCCACGCGCCGAGGGCGGCGAGGATCGGGTACAGCAGCACGTGGGGGATCGTCATAACGCCGGGGGGCGGACCTCCGGGTCGACCGTCTCCAGATGCTCGCGATACCAGCGCGCGGTGCGGCGGATCGCTTCGTCGATCTCGATCTGGGGATGGAATCCCAGCAGCGACTCCGCCTTGCGCAAACGCGGCACGCGCACGTCGATGTCGGAGAAGTCGATCGCCTCGAAGCGCACTCGCGAGCTGGAGCCGAGCAGATCGATGACGCGCTTGGCCAGCTCGTAGATGGTGAGCGTGTTGCGCGGATTGCCGAGGTTGAACGCCTCGCCCGACGCCTGCGGCAGCACGATCGTGCGCAGCAGCGCGTCCACGAAGTCATCGATGTAGCACCAGGAACGGATCTGGGTGCCGTCGCCGTGCACCTCGAGGTCGTCGCCGCGCAGGGCCGCGAGGATGAAGCGCAGCATGGCGTGGTCGCCCAGCCGCAGCGGGCCGAACACGTTGAACGGCCGCACGATCACGGTCGGGAGGTCCAGCTCGCGATGGTACGTGTGCACCAGGTGCTCGCCGGCCAGCTTGGCGATCGAGTACGTCCAGCGCGCTTCGTCCACCGAGCCGATCGACGCGGGGGTGTCCTCGCCCGCACGGAAGGAGTTCATCCCGAACACTTCGCTCGTCGAGAAGTAGACGAAGCGGTGCAGGTCGCCGCGCTCGGCGACGGCCTTGAGCAGGTTCGAGGTGCCGATGAAGTTGACCTCGATCGTCTCCCGTCCGCGCGACAGCACGCTCTTCACGCCGACGATGGCGGCGAGGTGGACGATCACGTCCACCCCCTCGACCGCGGCGGCGACGGCGGCCAGATCGAGGATGTCGCCTTCCAGCGTGCGCAGGTTGGGGTGCCCCCACGCGGAGCAGAGCGGCGCGCTCTGGTTTGCGAACGTGCGGTCGAAGAGGAGCACCTGGTTGCGCTCGACCAGCCGCTCGGCCAGGGCGGAGCCGATGAAGCCGCCCCCGCCGGTGATGAGCACGCGCTTCCCCGCCAGCTCGGGGATGGCCTGCTCTGGATCCACGTAATTCGTCATCCCTGCGTCTATACCTGCGTTTGGGCCTCGTCCAGAGCCTCGTGGAGGCTCGCGATCACGTAGTCCTGCTCGTCTCGGGTGAGACCCGGGAAGATGGGCACCGACAGCGCGGTGCGCTCGTACTCTACCGCGTTCGGGTAGTCCGCGGCGTCAAACGGACCGCTGCCGGCGAACACCCCCTGGTGGTGGAACGCCGGGTAGTACAAGCGCGTCCCCACACCCCGCCGTGCCATCCCCTCCTTCACCCGGTCGCGCCATCCCCGGCCCGGGAGGCGAATGGTGTAGAGCTGATAGTTCGCGTCCTCGGGCGTCCGCTCCCAGGGGAGGACCAGCTCCTCCCGGTCCCGGAAGGCTGCGGTGTAGCGTCCGGCGATCTCCCGTCGGAGCCGCACCGCCTCGTCCAGCCGGTCCAGCTGCGCCAGCCCGATCGCCCCCATCACCTCGGGCATGCGGAAATTGAACCCCAGCCCGGCCCAGTCGAATTTGTCGCGATCGCCGAAGTTGCGGAACAGCCTGCACTTGTCCGCGAGATCCTCGTCGTCGGTGACGATCATCCCCCCCTCCCCCGTCGTCATCGGCTTGGACGGGGTGAAGGAGAAGATGCCGATCCGCCCGAGGGTGCCGGTGAAGCGGCCTCCCTGGTAGCGGGCCAAGTGGGACTCAGCGGCGTCCTCGAGGATGGGGATGCCGCGCCGACCCGCGATCTCGACGATCGGCCCCATCTCGGCGCTGTGCCCGGCGTAGTGGACGGGCACGATCGCCCGGGTGCGGGGGCCGATCCAGCGCTCGACCTGCTCCGGGTCGAGAGCGTACCCCTTCATCTCGATGTCCGCGAAGACCGGCCGGGCGCCGAGAAAGAGCGCTGCCGAGGCAGTGGACACGAAGGACATGTCCGGGCACAGCACCTCGTCGCCCGGGCCGATGCCGAGCGCGCCCATCGCGACCAGCAGCGCACTGGAGCCCGAGTTCACGGCGATCCCGTGCCTGGCGCCCACCTTCGCCGCGAAGCGCTCCTCGAACTTGGCCACGCGCGGTCCCTGGATGAGCCATCCCGAGCGCACCACCTCTTCAGCCGAGCGCGACTCCTCCACGCCGATCCACGGCCGCGCCAGCGGGACCTTCATCCCCACCGCGCCCTCCAGGTCCGGACCCCGTACCGTCATCCGCCTCATTCCTCTCTTGTAGGTTGTCTCAGCACCCGCGCGGGAACCCCCACCACGGTCACGCCCGGCGGGACGTCCCGCGTGACGACCGCGCCCGCGCCCACGATCGCGCGCGCGCCCACCCGGCACCCCGGGATCACGGCGGCGCCGGTGCCCAGGTGGCAGGAATCCTCCAGCACCGCCTTCCCGGCCAGGTCCACGCCGGGAGAAACGTACACGTAGTCGCCCACGACAACGTCGTGCGCCACGGTGCACCCCGGGTTGAAGACCACGTGCCTGCCCACCCGGATGTCGGCGGTGAACGTGCAGCGCGCCATCACCACCGTCCCCTCCCCCAGCTTGACCCAGGGCGTCGTCACCGCGCTGGGGTGGATCAAGGTGGCGAAACGGACCCCCTTGGCCGCCAGCCGCTCGGCGACCCGGCGGCGCACCGCGGGATCGCCGATCGTGACGACCACGCCGAACCCCTGCGCCTCTTCGCTCTCGAGCCACTCGCCCCCGCCCAGCACCGGCAGGTCGAGCACGGTGGTGCCGTGCAGCGCGGCGCGGTCGTCCACGAAGCCGTGCAGCTGCGGGGGGCCGCGCCACGCATCGAGCAGCGCGGGCCCCATGGCGGCGACGTCACGGCCCAGCTCGGACGCGCCGTAGAGGACGACCCCTCTCATCCGGCGCGCTCCGCGGGCAAGGTCGCCACCTCACCACACACGTCCAGATAGCGGCGGAGCCGCTCGCTCCAGCCGGGGAACGTGCGCACGCGCGCGAATCCGGCGGCGCGCAGCGACGCGCGCAGCTCTGCGTCCGCGAGCGCGCGCATGATGGCGGCGGCGAGGGCGTCGGGGTTCGTGGGCTCGGCGTACAGCGCGGCGTCGCCGCACACCTCGCGCGCAAAGTCGCGGTCGCTCGCGACCAGCGGCACGCCGAAGTGCATCGCCTCGACGCAGGTGGCCGAGAACGACTCGGCGAGCGAGGGGAGAAGCACGGCGGCCGCGGAGCGGTAGAGCGGGCCCAGCTCGGCGTGGGGCACCTGCCCGATGCGGCGCACCGGCACGCCGTGCGGGTGCGCGGCGAAGGCGTCTTCGAGCGGACCGCTCCACTCCGTGCGCGTCGGCGCCACGGTGAGCACGAGCTCGACATCCATAACCCCCCGGAGTGCGAGCGCCGCCGCCACCGCGGGCACGACCTCGAGGTTCTTGGCTGGCTTGGGCTCTCCGGGGACCAGCACCAGGCGGGGTCCGGGGGCCGGCGTCGCGGGCGCGGGCGCCTCCCCCTCGAGGAACGCCGAGGGGCCGTTCGGGACCACCCGGAAGCGCGCTTCGGGCACGCCCCACGCCTTCGCCATCCGCCGCGCCATCGTGCTCGTCTGCACGCAGATGCGGTCGGCGCGCCGCGCGGCCGCGCGCGCGTACGCGCTGCGCAGCCGGCGCTCGGCGGAGCCGCCGGCGTCGAGCGCGAGCTCGGGGTACGCCTGCGTCGAATCGTGCCACCCCATCACGACCGGTACCGGCGAGCGCAGCGGCCCCGCGCCCATCGGCACCAGCACCACGTCGGCCCAGTCGCGCGCGATGGCGGGCAGCCCGCGCAACCCGAACGCGATGCGACCCAGAGCGCCGCTCGGCTCCATCACCCTGAGCTCCTGCCAAGGCGAGCGCGACAGCTCGTGGAGGCCCAGGCCGGGGCGGGCGAGCGCGAGCCAGCGATGGTCGCCGCCCTCCGCGGCGATCGCGCGCCACAGGTTGCGGGCGTTCTGGAGGCCGCCACCGCGGGGAAGGATGGGGAGGAGATCGAGGACGATCCTCACGTGGAGGGCACGGTCTGGGGGAGCGCGCCCGGCATCCATCCGGCAACGTCCTCCTCGACGTCCTCCTCGATGTCCGCCTCGGGCTCGCGGCCGGCGATGATCTGCGCCACCAGGCCGACCGCGCCGAAGAAGATCAGCGTGTTCCCCAGGAACTTGTGCGTGCGGAAGGCCAGCACCACCGCTACGAAGAAGTCGATGTAGATGATCAGCCAGAACAGTCCACCCCTCTCGCGGAACCTGCGGTAGACCAGGGCGGTGAGGGCGCCGTACACCCCCGGCATGACGAGCAGCCCGAACCAACCGAAGTCCATGTACAACGGCACCAAGTAGGTGGTGGTGTTGTGCACGCCGTACCGGTACGAGATCTCCTGGTCACGCGCGCGCAGCCCCGGAGCGACGGTCTTCGCCAGGTCGAAGCTGGTCGCGCCCATCCCCAGGAAGGGGACGTGCTTCTCGAGCGTGAACTGGAGATTCTTGAAGCTCGCGGCGGTGTGGCCCCACAGCGTGGCCGGCAGGCTCAGGTCGAGGCGGGGGTTGGCCAGCTCGGGGTTCAGTCGGATCGGCGTGCGCCTGTAGTATTCGATCAGGGTCGAGACGCTGAAGACGACGAGGCCGAGCACGGCCAGCTGGCGCAGCCGCACCCGCCCGCCGCGGCGGTAGACGATGTAGACGGCGGCCCACACGATTCCGGTGAGCGGGGAGAGGCGGACCGCGCCGAACGCGAGCTGGACCAGGGACGCCAGCGCCAGCCCGACCCAGAAGACGCGCTCGCGCCCGGACCGTGCCCGGTCTACCAGGATCGTCGCGAACAGGGCCACGACATAGTGGAGGTCGTAGACGTACCCGATCAGAGGCCGCTTCCAGATCTGCCGCAGCTCGTCCACCCGTGGCGAGAAGAGCGGGATCTCCCCGATCAGGCTGATGAAGTAGACGGTCGTGGCCGACGCCATCAGGAACAGCACCAGCGTGAGCGCGCGCAGCCGGCCGATGCGGACGCCGCCGCGCAGCTGCTTGGCCAGATCCACGGCGTCGAGCCGGCCGAGGCGAGGGTCGATGAGCCAGAACCCGAACGCGAACACCAGGGCCGCGCTCAGCACCACCACGTAGGTCCGCAGCTCGAACGGAAGGGCGTAGTAGGGCTCGTCGTAGGTGACCGCCACGTTCCAGTGGGCGAACCCGAAGATCACGAACCAGAACAGCAGCATCGACCCCAGCGGATGCAGGATGTCCCCGGTCCGCCGGACCACTCCCCACCAGGCCACGAGGCCCACCGCCATGAACAGCCCCCCCAGGAGCGCTTCCGGCATTCGGCGGTCTCGGAAAGTGCAGGCGGATCGGCGGTTACGACTTGCCGCGGTGAGCGCTAAACGATAGTGTCCAGGGCTGATTCAGCCAACCGTGGCGCCCCTGCGGGGGCTCTCTATTTCAATCATCGATATGGTGCGCCTCCTCTCGGCCGTGGCCCTGGCCGGCTCCTTCCTGGGGATGACGCCCCTGGTGGGGCTGGATCAGGCGCGAGCACAGTCCGCCCCCGCCGCCGGCGTCGCCGACGCGAGCAGCCTGCTCCCCGGCGACGTCATCCGCGTCCAGATCTGGCGGGAGGACGACCTCTCCGGGGAATTCCAGGTGGACGAGAAGGGGTCGGTGGTACTCCCACTGATCGGCCCCCGTCAGGTTCTCGGCATCTCCCCAGACCGCCTCCGCGACGAGCTCACCGAGGAGTACGCCAAGTACCTCGTCAACACCGCGGTCAACGTCACCCTGCTACGGCGCGTCGTGGTCCTGGGCGAGGTGCGCGTCCCCGGGCAGTACACGGTGGACGCGACCAACAGCGTGGCGGACGTGATCGCGCGCGCCCAGGGCGTCACGCCCGACGGCAACGCGGAAGAGATCGTGCTGCTCCGTGACGGTCAGCGGCTGCGCACTGGGCTCAACGGCACGCTGAGCCTGCAGGAGGCCGGCATCCGCTCGGGTGATCAGATCCTGGTCGGCAAGCGCAGCTGGGCCTCCCGCAATTTCTCCTCGATGGTGGGAATCATCTCGATCCTCGCCAACGTCTACGGGATCCTCGCGAAGTGACGCCGACGCGCCAGAACGGTCCCGCACCGGCGCCGCCCGCAGGCGCGGCGCCGGAGCTGAGCCTGCGGGATCTGTTCCACCTGGTGCGCCGCAACCTGTGGCAGATCCTCGCGGTCGCGGCAGTGATCATCGCCGGCACCGGCTGGCTCACCTGGAGGATGCTGCCGGTCTATCAGGCCGCGGCCACGGTCCACGTCGATCAGGAGCGCAGCTCACTCCCCGAGCTCGGCTACCTGTCGTCGGTCATGCGCGGGGGCGACCTCGCCACCGAGATGGCGCTGCTGCGCGCGCGCTCCGTCGCCGAGGCGGTGGTGGACAGCCTCAGCCTCCAGGTGCGCGTGGTGGAGCCCATCGGTCGCTCGCGCACGAGCATCTTCAGTGAGCTCTCCGCCACCGCCAGCACGTCGAACGGGGACTACACATTCGAGCACGTCGGGGACCGGTATCGGATCGCGGACGAACTGGGACGGGAGGTCGGCACGGTCGCGCAGGGAGAGGCCATCGTCTTCAACGGCGTCCGCCTCGTGCTGGCGCCGAGCCCCCGCGTACCGCTCCCGGCCCGCATCCACATCGACATCCTGCCCTACGAGGACGCCGTCCAGGACCTCATGGACAAGCTGTCGGTCGCGCAGATGTCGCGGGACGCGAACGTGATCTCGGTCACCTTCACCGGCACCGACCCGGTGGAGGTCGCCCAAGTCCCCAACATGGCGGCCGAGGTCTTCATCGCGGCGCGCAGCGCGTCGAAGAAGACAGAAGCCACCAGCACCGTGCGCTTCCTCACCGAGCAGATCGGCAATTACACCGACGAGCTACGGCTGGCCGAGGAAGGGCTGCTCGCGTTCCAGCAGGGCGAGCAGGTGGTGAACCTCGAGGCCGAGGGCGCAGAGCAGGTGCGTCGGCTGGTGGACCAGCAGGGAGAGCGCGACCGCATCGCCGGGGAGCTGCAGACGCTGACCGACATCCTCGCCGAGATCAACCGCGCGCCCACCGTTCCCACACCCGGCATGCCCAGCCCGTTCCGCAAGCTGGCGGGCTTCCCGACGTTCCTGCAGAACCAGGCCGTCACCGAGCTGCTCAGCGACCTGAATCGGCTCGAGACCGAGCTGACCGACATGGCCACGCGCCGCACGCCCAACCATCCGGACATGGTCGGGCTGCGCAGCTCCATCGATCAGCTCGAGGATCAGCTCTACCAGCTCGCGACCAACTATCGCAACAGCCTCACCACCCAGATCGCGAGCGCGGACCAGCGACTGCGGCAGTTCGGCGGACAGCTGGAGCGCATCCCCCAGAAGGCGCTCCAGCAGGCGCGGCTGGAGCGGCAGAAGCAGGTGTTGGAGCAGGTCTTCACGCTGCTCCAGGGCCGCCTCAAGGAAGCCGAGATCGCGCAAGCGGTGGAGCCTGGCGACGTGCGGGTCGTGGACCAGGCGATCATTCCCACCCGTCCGATCCGGCCGCGCAAGGTCCGCAGCATGGCCCTGGCGGTGCTGTTCGGGCTGATCGTGGGGCTGGGGATCGCAGGGGCGCGTGACTACCTCGACGAGACCGTCCACTCGCGCGAGGACCTCAACCGCGTGACGACCGCGCCCGTGCTGGCGATGATCCCGCGCATCAAGGGAGCGACAAACGGCCGCTTCGGCTGGGGCCGCAAGCAGGAGGCGCTGGACAGCCGCCTCGTGACCCGCAACGACGCGGGCAGCCCGATATCGGAGGCGTACCGCGCCTTCCGCACCAACATCACGTTCCTGAACATCGACAAGCCGGTGCAGGTGCTCGTGCTCACGTCACCCGGCCCCGCCGAGGGGAAGAGCACGACGGTCGTCAACCTCGCCATCACGCTGGCACAGCAGAACACCAAGACGCTCGTGGTGGACTGTGACCTGCGGCGGGGGATTGTGCACAAGATCTTCGGCGAGGGGAGCGCGAAGCCCGGGCTCACCAACGTGCTCCTGAAGGAGTGCTCGGTGGCCGAGGCGGTCCGCCGCACCGACGTCGGCAACGGGCAGAGTCTCTACATCCTCCCCACCGGCACCCTGCCGCCCAATCCGTCCGAGCTGCTCGGCTCGAAGCACATGCGCACGCTCCTGATCGAGCTGCGCCAGCAGTTTGACATGATCCTGCTCGACTCGCCTCCGCTCAATCTGGTCACCGACGCCGCGGTGCTGGGGGCCGAGGCCGACGGGGCGATCGTGGTCGCGCGCGCCGGGGCGACCGACCGCGGCGCGCTCCGCTACGCGATGGACCAACTGCACGCGGTGCGCGCGCACGTGTCGGGGACGGTGCTCAATGACCTCGACTACTCGGGGCGTGGGCGGTACTACGGCTCCGCCTACGGGCACGGGTACTACCACCGCTACTACCGGCAGGAAGAGAAGGAAAGGGTGTAGCGGGTCGCTATGACCCCAGCACGGCCGCGCGGAAGCGCGGCCACTGCACGTCCGCCCAGATCGACTGGTCCACCAGCGCGCGCGCGGCTGCCCCCCTCCGCTTCCGCTCCCCCCCGTCGGCCAGCAGCTCTCCGAGCCGAGCCTCCCATTCCTGCGCCGTGCGCGCGAACAGCAGCCCCGGCGCGGACTGCCCGGACGCCGCCACCAGCTCCTCGAGCCCCCCGCCGGGCGCTGCGATGACCGGCACCCCCGCGGCGAGCGAGAGGAGCACGGAGACCCTCCCTCCGCGCGCCTGGCTCCACGCGTCGCTCGCCAGCGGCGACACCGCGAGGTCGAACGACGCCACCGCCTCGAGCTCGCCGGCTTCGGACCAAGGGACCAGCTCCACCCGGTCGGCGGGCAGCGAGGGGAGGTCCGGCAGGCGCGACGAGCAGATCCGCAGCCGCATCGTCGGGTGGCGCTCCATCGCGGCCGCGAGCACGGGCGCGAGCGCCCGCAGGTAGACCTGGCTCTGGTCGTTCCCCACCCAGCCGATCACGGGCCCCTCCCCCGCCCCGCGCGCGGGCAGCGCGTCGAAGCGGGCGCGGTCGAGCGAGGGATAGAACACGTCCACGCGCGGGTGCAGCCGGCGCGCGTACTCCGCGAGCGGCGGCGACCCGGCCAACACGTGCGACGCGGCGCCGAGCATGGCGTCGAAGCGCTTCCGCCGCTGCGCGGCCTCCGCCTCGCTCTCCCCCCACTCGAAGCGCTCGTAGAGCGCGTCGTCGAAGTCGTAGACGACGCGCGCCCCCGCGCGCCGCCAGCGGTGCACCAGCGGAATGGGGGGGAGGACTTTCTGCACCAGCACCACGTCCTTCGCGAGCGCGTGGCGTCCGAGGTCCCACAGGAAGCGCAGGCGGGCTGACAACGCGGCGGCGGCGGACTCGATCCGTCCGCCGGTGTACTCGATCCAATCGAGCCGAACCCCCTCGCGCTCGAGGTACGGACGGTAGTTCCACAACCGGTGGCGGGTGCTCGCGGTGGCGCGCGTGCCGCCGGCCACCACCAGGAGCCGCCGCGCTGGCTCGCTCACGGTCGCGCCCGCGCGCGGTCCAACATCTCCAGCATGGCGGCGCCGACGCGCGCCCCGGCGCCTCCGTCCAGCACGTGGCACTGCTCGCGCACCAGCCGCGCGCGGCCCTCGGCGTCGCGGTCGGGCTCGTCCAGGTAGCGGCGGATGGCCACCACCATCTCCGCAGACGTGCGCACCCGCGCCACTCCCCCGGACTCGACCACGGGGCGTTGGTGCGTGAAATCGTAGAAGCGCGTGACCGACGCGTGGTACGGAACGTCCGGGCGCGCGTCGAAGTCCACGCACACCACGGCCGTCCCCACCGCGGCGGCGTCGATCGAGATCGAGCTGGCGGCGTTCACGACCACGTCGGCGTGGCGGAGCGTGTCGGCCAGGTGCTCGCTCTGCGCGGCGTCGAAGTCGCGGTCGTGGTAGGCGCCCTGGGGCGGCCGCCCGGCCTGATCGAACGCCACGCGCGGGAGCCCCTGGAGAGCGGCGTAGCGGTCCATGCGGTCGAGCTGATGGAGGCGCACGAGCAGCTGCACGTCGGTCAGCTCGCGCTCGAGGGCGCGCGCGATCACACCCACCAGCTCGGGCTCGCCGGGGATCGTCCCCTCGGTGCCGGTCGTGTAGACGACGAGCCGCCGCTCGGGGTCCAGCCCCAGCCCCTTCAGGAAAGCGGCGCGCGCACGATACGGCCCGGCGCGCGCGAACACGTCGTGCTGGGGCGCGCCGGTCACCACCACGCGCTCGCGGGCGAGTCCATGGATGCCCACGGCCTGGTCGCGCATGATGTCGTTCCACACCGTAATGCGGTCCACGTCCACCGGGAAGAATCCGCTGGTGGTGAGGTTGTCCCAGCTCGACACCAGCACCATGGTCGGCACCCCGTGCCGCACCGCGCTCATCAGCAGGTGGCGGTCGAGGTAGCGCGGGCTTGACCGCGTGCGCGGCCCGGACATCGTGATCACGCGCGTGCCGACCACCAGGTCGGGGTGGAAGCGCTCGAACTGCGCGCCGTACAGCTCGGGGGCGATCCGCAGCGTGACCCGGCGCGTCAGCCGCAGCAGGCCGTCCTGCCCGCGCCGCCCGAGCGCGCCGAGCGCGCCGCGGACGAAGCGCGCCCACGCGCTCCGCGCCAGCGTCGGGCCGATCATGATGCGCGCGGTGGCGCAGCGCAGCGACAGCAGCAGGACGTGGAGCTTGAGCACGACCCCGTCCCACACGTCGAACGCGCGCGCGCGGGGGGTGGCGAGCGGGTGCAGGTGCACGCGCGGCCCGGCGAACTCGG
>CAXNGW010000011.1:0-22397 GCA_964201975.1 Longimicrobiales bacterium
GGGGGCGACGGCGTCGGCCCCGAGGTCACGGCGGCAGCGATGCAGGTGCTGGAAGCGGCGGTCAGGGAGGAGGGGGTGACCCTCCGGCTCAGCGAGCGACCGGTCGGCTGGTCGGCCGTCCTCGCGGAGGGCACCCCCCTTCCCGAAGCCACGCTGCGCGCGTGCGTGGCGGCCGACGCGGTGTTCCTGGGAGCGGTCGGACACCCAGACGCGAGCGGGCAGCCGCGCGACCGGCTGCCAGAGACCGGGCTGCTCGCGCTGCGGAAGGCGCTCGACTGCTGGGCCAACCTGCGTCCGGTGCGGGTGCCGCCGTCGCTGGTGGCGGTGTCGGCGCTGCGCCCCGAGCGCGTGCGCGGCACCGACGTGATGATCCTGCGCGAGTTGGGCGGCGGCCTCTACTACGGCGAGCCCCGCGGGGAAAAGGATGGCAAGGCCTGGAACACGATGGTCTACAGCGAGGCTGAGGTGCGGCGGCTGGCCCGGCTCGGGCTGTCACTCGCGCGCGGCCGGCGCGGCCGCGTGACCTCGGTGGACAAGGCGAACGTGCTCGAGGTGTCGCGCCTGTGGCGGCGCGTGGTGGACGAGACCGCCGCCGAGGAAGGCGAGGGGGTGGAGGTGGATCACATGCTGGTGGATCGTGCGGCCATGGAGCTGGTCTTGAACCCGACGCGCTTCGACGTGCTGCTCACCGAGAACCTGTTCGGGGACATCCTCTCCGATCAGGCCGGTGCACTGTGCGGATCGCTCGGCGCGCTGGGCTCGGCGAGCTTGGGCGACGGCACCGACCTGTATGAGCCGGTGCACGGCTCGGCGCCCGACATCGCGGGCAAGGGGATCGCCAACCCGGTGGGCGCGATGGTGTCGGTGGCGCTCATGCTGCGCCACACGTTCGGGATGGAGGAGGCAGCCAAGCGCGTCGAGTACGCGTACGAGGCCGCGCTGGCCGACGGCATCCGCACCGTGGACCTGACGGAGCCGGGAATGAAGTCCGTGAGCACGACGGCGTTCACCGAGGCGGTGCTCGAGCGGATGGAAGCCGCCGCGTCCACCGCGTCGACGCCAATTTCAGGAGGGGTCCGATGAGCGACGAGCGTACTTCGGGAGCGGAGCTCCTCCGGCGGGCCCTGGTCCACGCCGGTGTCCGGGTCATGTTCGGGCACCCGGGGGGAGCGATCCTGCCCTTCTACGACGTGCTCCACGGCGCGCCTCCGCGCCACGTCTTGATGCGCCACGAGCAGGGCGCCGCGCACGCGGCCGATGGGTACGCGCGCGCGTCGGGCGAAGTCGGCGTGTGCGTCGCGACCAGCGGCCCCGGCGCGGCCAACCTGGTGACGGGCCTCGCCACGTCGCTCATGGACGGCGTGCCGATCGTCGCTGTGACCGGCCAGGTGCCGAGCACGCTGATGGGCACCGACGCGTTCCAGGAGTGCGACACGCTCGGGATCACGATGCCGGTCACCAAGCACGGCTTCCTGATCCGGCGGCCCCAGGACGTCCCCGAGGTGGTCGAACAGGCGTTCCAGATCGCCCGTTCCGGCCGCCCTGGTCCGGTGCTGATCGACATCCCCAAGGACGTGCAGTTCGCCGAGGCCGACGTGCCGAGCCATCTGGCGGGGAAGAACCTGACCGCAGGGCACGCGGCGCGGGATGAGGAGCGGGCCGGCGAGAAGGATCGCTTCGCGACCTCGTTCGTGGACGCCAAGCCGACCACGGCGGGGGCCGCGGTGGCGGCCGCCCTGGCGCGGCTGCGCGCCGCCGAGCGCCCGGTGTTGATGGTCGGGCGCGGAGTGATCAGTGCCGGCATGGCGGACGCGATCCGCGAGTTGGCGGAGGCGACCAACCTGCCGGTCGTGACGACTCTGCTCGGGCTGGACGCGTTCCCGACGCTGCACCCGCAGTGCGTGGGGATGCCGGGGATGCACGGCACGCAGCGCGCGAACCAGGCGATCTCGGAGGCCGACCTGATCGTCGGGATCGGACTCCGCTTTGACGACCGCGTCACCGGCAATGTGAGCAAGTTCGCGCCCGGCGCCGGGATCATCCACTTCGACATCGACCCGCGCTCGCACGGCCGCACCATCCGCACGGACGTGGCGGTGCTGGGCGACCTGAAAGAGACGCTGCCGCCGTTCCTGCGCGGTGCGAGCGAATACCGCACGCCGGCCGCCTGGTGGCAGCGCATCCACGAGTGGCGGCGCGAGGCCGCCGAGCCGGCCCCGCCGATGGACGCGCACATGGCCAAGGGCCCGCTGTCGGGCCGGCAGGTGTCGCGCGCGATCGCGGGCGTAGTCCGCCGCGAGCACGCGATCGTCGTGACCGACGTGGGCCAGCACCAGATGTGGCTGGCGCAGGAGGTCGCGGACGCGGACCCGAACACGCATCTGACGTCGGCCGGACTCGGCACCATGGGCTACGCGCTACCGGCGGCGCTGGGCGCCGCGATCGGCGCGCCCGAGCGGCCCGTGTGGGCCGTGATCGGCGACGGCGGCTTCCAGATGACGCTGCAGGAGCTCGCCACCGTGGTGCAGGAGAACCTGCACCTGCGCATCGCGATCATGAACAACGGCGTGCTCGGCATGGTGCGCCAATGGCAGATGCGGATCCACGGCGGCCGCCGCATGGCGAGCGACCTGGGCGCCCCCGATTTCTGCGCGCTGGCCACCGCGTACCGGATCCATTCGGAGATGGTCGAGACCGCAGGCGAGCTGGATTCGGCGCTCGACCGCGCCGCGACCTGGCCCGGTCCGGTCGTGCTCGACCTGCGCATTCCCGCCGACGACGAGGTCTACCCGATGGTGCCGTCCGGCGCCGGGCTGTCCGAGATGTGGATGCGCGCTCCGGAGAAGGTGGCCCCGTGATCGCACCCGACAGCAAGAACGGCGGGCTGCCCTCCAAGAACGGAGGCGGCCCCGAGAAGGACCTCGAGAAGGGAAAGTCCCACGACGGGCCGGAGGTCATCCTGACCATCGCCGACCGCCTGGACGCGCTCGAGCGTGCCATCGGCACGGTGCGGCGCCGCGGCATGACCCTCCGGGTGCACTCGCTGGCGCGTCAGGGCGGCGAGCTGGTGCTCGTGCTGCGCGCCGAGACCGGCGCGTTCGTGCCCGAGCGCTGGATCGCCGAACTGGCCGCGCTGGTGGACGTAAGCACGATCAAGACCCACAACCCTACTTCGTAACCGAGATCAGAGGAGAGCCGCTGTGAGCGACGCCAAGAAGACCGAGCAGGCCCCGACCCAGCCGACCGACGCAGCCAAGCAGCGGCTCCGGGCCCGGCCGGTAGCGATCATCGGGTACGGGAGCCAGGGGCACGCGCACGCGCAGAACCTGAAGGATGCCGGCGTGGACGTGGTGGTCGGTCTGCGCCCGGGCAGCCCGCAGGAGGCCAAGGCGAAGGCCGCCGGGCTGCGCGTCGCGACGCCCGCGGAGGCCGCCAAGCAGGCCGGGCTGATCGCGATTCTGATCCCCGACACCGCGCAGAAGAAGGTCTACGACGAGGACATCGCGCCCCACCTCGACAAGACCAAGACGCTGCTCTTCGCGCACGGCTTCAACATCCACTTCGGGCAGATCGCGCCGCCCGCGGACGTGGACGTGATCATGGTGGCGCCCAAGGGTCCCGGGAAGCTGGTGCGTCGCGAGTACACGCTCGACCGCGGCGTCCCCTGCCTGATCGCCGTGCACCAGGACGCGTCCGGACAGGCGTGGGACACCGCGCTCGCGTACACCGACGGCATCGGCGGCACGCGCGCCAAGGTGCTCACCACCACGTTCAAGGAGGAGACCGAGACCGACCTGTTCGGCGAGCAGGCCGTGCTGTGCGGCGGCGTGAGCGAGCTGATGAAGGCCGGCTTCGAGACGCTGGTGGCCGCCGGCTACCAGCCCGAGATCGCGTACTACGAGTGCGTCCACGAGATGAAGCTGATCGTGGACCTGATCTACGAGGGCGGCCTCAACGGCATGCGGAAGGGCGTCTCCGACACCGCCGAGTTCGGCGACTACGTCGCGGGGGAGCGGGTCATCGGAGCGGCCAGCCGCACCGCCATGAAGGAGCTCCTCGATGACATCCAGTCGGGCAGCTTCGCGCGCCGCTGGGTGGGCGAGGCCAAGGCCGGCTTCAAGGAATTCGAGAGCATGCGCTGCGAGCAACGGGAGCATCTGGTCGAGGACGTCGGCGCCAAGCTGCGCGGGCAGATGGCCTGGATGGAGGGGAATACATGAGCGGTTTTCCCGCCACCGAATGGATCTGGGCGGACGGGGAGATCGTGCGCTGGCAGGACGCAACGCTCCATGTCATGAGCCACGTCGTCCACTACGGCAGCTCGGTCTTCGAGGGCATGCGCAGCTACGGTACGGACAAGGGGCCGATGTTCTTCCGCTACGCCGAGCACATGAAGCGCCTGCGCGAGTCGGCCGCCATCCATCGCATGACCTATCCGTACACGGATGACCAGCTCGCCGACGCGATGCGCGAGCTGATCGCGAGGAACGGGCTGACCAAGGGCGCCTACATCCGTCCCATCGTGCTGCGCGGCATCGGCGCGGCCGGCGTCGACCCGATGGGCAGCCCGGTGCGCGTCTTCGTCGTGGTGTGGGAATGGGGCACGTACCTGGGCCCCGAGGCGCTCGAGAAGGGCGTCGCCGCGGGCGTGTCGAGCTGGTTCCGGCCGGCCCCCAACACGCATCCCACCATGGCCAAGGCGGGCGGCAACTACATCAACAGCTCGCTTATGAAGGTCGAGGCCAAACAAAACGGCTTCGACGAGGCGATCGCGCTGTCGGTGGACGGGCTGGTGAGCGAGGGGAGCGGCCAGAACATCTTCCTGGTGAAAAACGGAGACCTGCTCACGCCTTCCGTCGACGGCACCTTCCTGCAGGGGATCACGCGCGACTCGGTCATGAAGATCGCCGAGGACCTGGGGATCCCGGTGCGCGAGACCCGCGTCCCGCGCGAGTCGCTCTACGTGGCGGACGAGATCTTTTTCGTCGGCACCGCGTCCGAGGTGACCCCGGTGCGCTCGGTCGACCATTGGCCGATCGGCTCCGGCGCGCGCGGACCGATCACCGCGCGCATCCAGGAGCGCTACATGGCGATCGTCCGCGGTGAGCACCCCGACCGTCGCGGCTGGCTGCTGTCGGCCGCGAAGGAGCAGGCCGAAAAGGCCTCGACCAAGCGCGCGGGTGTGGGCGCGTGACGCCCCCCGCGGAGGCGACCAGAGAGGTCCAGTCCAACGGAAACAAGAACGGAAAGGGCGCGCCGCCGAAGGCGGCCAAGGCGGCCAAGGCAGTCAAGAAAGCCACGCCGGCCAAGAGGGTCGCAGCGCCGAAGGCGGCCAATCCGGCCAAGGCCAAGGCGGCCAAGCCGGCCAAACCGAGCAAGCCTCCCGAGGAAGCCGAGCAGCCCAAGGTCAGGGAGCTCCGCCTCCCCAGCCGCACCGTTCTCGAGGGTCCTGATCGCGCGCCCGCGCGCGCCATGCTGCGCGCGGTGGGGCTGACCGACGCGGACTTCGAGCGGCCGCTCATCGGCGTCGCCAACACCTGGTCCGAGACGACCCCCTGCAACTCCCATCTGCGCGAGGTCGCGGCGTGGGTGAAGGAAGGGGTGCGCGAGGCCGGCGGCACGCCGCTCGAGTTCAACACCATCGTCGTCTCCGACGGGATCACGATGGGCACCCCCGGCATGAAGGCTTCGCTGGTCTCGCGCGAGGTGGTCGCCGATTCGGTCGAGCTGATGGCCATCGGCTATCAGTTCGACGGCGTGGTCGCTCTGTCCGGCTGCGACAAGACGATCCCCGGCACGGTCATGGGCCTGGTCCGGCTCGACCTGCCCGCGGTGATGCTCTACGGCGGCTCGATCGCCGCCGGGCATTACAAAGAAAAAGATATCACGATCCAGGACGTGTTCGAGGCGGTGGGCGCGCACGCCGCGGGCAAGATCACCGAGAAGGATCTGGGCGACATCGAGCGCGCGGCCTGCCCGGGCGCGGGCGCGTGCGGCGGCCAGTTCACCGCCAACACGATGGCCGCCGCGTTCGAAGCGCTCGGCATCAGCGTGATGGGGACCGCGGGTCCGCCCGCGGTCGCCGCGGGACGCAAGGAGGCCGCGCGCCGAGCCGGGCGCGCCGTGGTCGAAGCGGTGAAGAAGGATCTGCGCCCGTCGCAATGGCTCTCGCGGTCGTCGTTCAAGAACGCGATCGCGTGCGTGAACGCCACCGGCGGATCGACCAATGCGGTGCTGCATCTGCTCGCGGTTGCCGCCGAAGCCGGGATCAAGCTCTCGCTCGAGGACTTCAACAAGGTCGGGCGGAAGACGCCGCTGCTCGCCGACCTCAAGCCGGCGGGCCGCTTCGTGGCGCCCGATATGCACGCCGCGGGCGGGACGCCGCTGGTGCTGAAGCGCCTCATCGATGCCGGGCTGATCGACGGCGACGCGGTCACCGTGACGGGCCGCACGCTCGCCGAGGAGGTCCAGGGGGCGAAGGAGACCCCCGGGCAGCAGGTCATCAGCACGGTCGAGGCGCCGCTCAAGGCGGAGGGCGGGCTCGTCATCCTGTGGGGCAATCTCGCCCCCGAGGGCTCGGTGCTGAAGATCGCCGGCACCGGCAAGCTGGAGCACCGCGGGCCCGCGCGCGTGTTCGAGCGCGAGGAAGACGCGTTCGCGGCGGTGCGGAGCGGCGACATCGAGAAAGGCGACGTGCTGGTAATCCGCTACGAGGGCCCGGTCGGCGGCCCCGGCATGCGCGAGATGCTCGGCGTGACCGCCGCGCTCGCGGGCGCCGGGCTGGGGGAGCACGTCGCGCTCCTCACCGACGGACGCTTCAGCGGCGCCACCCGTGGCATGATGGTGGGCCACGTCGCGCCGGAGGCCGCGGTGCGCGGGCCGATCGCGGCGCTGCGCGACGGCGACGTAGTCGTGATCGACGTGAAGAAGCGCAAGCTCGAGGTCGAGCTGTCCAAGCGCGAGATCGCGAGGCGGCTCAAGAAATGGAAGGCGCCCAAGCCGCGCTTCGAGCGCGGCGTCATGGCCAAGTACGCCAGCCGGGTGGTCTCGGCCTCCCTGGGCGCGACGACGACATAGGGCAACCACGATATAGGGGAAGCATGGCCAAGACGCTGTTCGAAAAAATCTGGGACGCCCACGTGATCCGGAAGGACGCAGGCGCCCCCGCGCTGCTGTACATCGACCTGCATCTGGTGCACGAGGTCACGTCGCCGCAGGCGTTCGAGGGGCTCCGCCTCGCGGGCAGGCGGCTGCGCTCGCCCGAGCGCACGATCGCGACCGTGGACCACAACGTCCCCACAACCGACCGCTCGCTGCCGATCGTGGACCAGATCGCGAAGAAGCAGATCGACACGCTGCGCAAGAACGTGAAGGACTTCGGCGTGCGCTTCTACGACATGGGCTCGCGCGATCAGGGGATCGTGCACGTGATCGGACCCGAGCTGGGCTACTCGCAGCCGGGCATGACGATCGTGTGCGGCGACAGCCACACCTCCACGCACGGCGCTTTCGGTGCGCTCGCGTTCGGCATCGGCACCAGCCAGGTGGAGCACGTGCTCGCCACCCAGACGCTGCCGATGGACAAGCCGAAGACGCTCGAGATCCGCATGGACGGGCCGCTCCCGTTCGGCGTCACCGCCAAGGATCTGATCCTGAGCGTGATCGGCCGCATCGGCATGGCCGGCGCCACCGGCTACGTGATCGAGTACACGGGTGAGGCGGTGCGCTCCCTGTCGATGGAAGGGCGCATGACCGTGTGCAACATGTCGATCGAGGGCGGCGCCCGGGCCGGCATGATCGCCCCGGACGACGTCACGCTCGCCTACCTCAAGGGCCGCTCGATGGCCCCGACCGGCGCCGCCTGGAAGGAGGCCGAGCGCCGCTGGCTCGCCCTCCCGACCGACGCGGGCGCGACGTTCGACCGCACCGTCCTGGTCCCTGCCCGCGAGCTGGAGCCGATGGTCACCTGGGGGACCAACCCCGGCATGGTGGCGCCCGTCTCCGGCCGCGTGCCCGAGCTCCCCCCCGCCGGCCCCGACCGCGCCGCCGCCGAGCGCGCGCTCGAGTACATGGGGCTCGAGCCCGGCACGCTCGTCGAGGACATCGAGGTGGACCGCGTGTTCCTGGGCTCGTGCACGAACGCGCGCATGGAGGATCTGCGGGCCGCCGCGCAGGTGATTCGGGGAAAGCGCGTGCACCCGCGCGTGCACGCGATGGTGGTGCCCGGCTCCAGCCGCGTGAAGGAGGAAGCCGAGGCGGAGGGATTGGATCAGGTCTTCCGCTCGGCTGGGTTCGAGTGGCGCGAGGCGGGCTGCTCGATGTGTCTGGGGATGAACGACGACATCCTCGCGCCCGGGCAGCGCTGCGCGTCCACCTCGAACCGCAACTTCGAGGGCCGCCAGGGCAGGGGCGGCCGCACGCATCTGGTCAGCCCCGCCATGGCCGCCGCGGCCGCCGTGGCCGGGCATTTCGTGGACGTGCGCAACCTGGAGAGCGAGTGATGGACGCCGTGCGCGAGGTCGCGGGCGTGGTGGCGGTGCTGGACCGTGCGGATGTGGACACCGACCAGATCATCCCGAAGCAGTTCCTCAAGCGCATCGAGCGCACCGGGTACGGCGAGTTCCTGTTCAACGACTGGCGCTACCGCCCGGACGGCTCGCCCAACCCCGACTTCGAGCTCAACCAGCCCGCCCTGAAGGGGGCGCGCATCCTGGTGGGGGGACGCAACTTCGGGTGCGGGTCGTCGCGCGAGCACGCGGCCTGGGCGCTGCACGAGTACGGCTTCCGGGCCGTCATCGCGCCCGCCTTCGCGGACATCTTCCTCAGCAACTGCTACCAGACCGGGATCGTGCCGGTGCAGCTCCCCGAAGCCGACGTGCGCGCGCTCATGGAGCGCGCGGCCAAGGCGCCGTGGCGGGCGACGGTGGACCTGGAGGCGATGGAGGTGCGCGGGGACGGCCTCACCATCCCGTTCCAGCTCGACCCGTTCCGTCGCGACTGCCTGATGAACGGGCTCGACGACATCGGGCTCACGCTCCAGCACGACGCCGATATCGGGCGCTACGAGCGGGAGCGGGCGGTGGCGCCGAGCTGGGTCGCGTAGGCAGCAGGCCGGCGGGGGCTTCCTCCGCTTCCTCGGTGGGCGCGGCTGCCGCCATCGCGTCCACATACGCCTGCTTGTCCGCGTCGGCGACGTCGAGCGGGCCGTCCACCCACCGCACCGGCATGCGCAGCGGCCCGGCCGCATCGTAGCGCAGGTCCTGACCCAGCTCCGTCTGCCCGCTGGCGCCGGAAGTGAAGTCGAGCATGCGGTCCACCAGCAGCAGGTCGCCGTCGGCGAACACTCCCGCCAGCAGCGGAAAGCGCAACGCGCCGCTCATCGTCGCGGTGCGCGCGATCTTCCCGGCCGGGTCGAGCACCGTAGCGCGCTTGTGCGCCACATCCCACACCACGACCGAGCGCCGCCCTGGTCGTAGAAGCGCACCTCGGCGCTGCCTCCGGCGAGCAGCTGGCTGTCCTCCACGGCGACCGATCCGATGCTCACCGTCGGGGCGGCCGCGGCGGGCCGCCGCACCGGCAGCCCGTCGAGCGTGACGTGCTCGACGACGCGGATGCCGGCGCTGTCGCGGGCGCTGAAGCGCTCGCGCGCGGGTCGGGCGAACATGGACGCTGCTCATCCTCCGATATCGTGCTACTCTCCACCTCGTGTCAACCGTCGCTCCTCCCCGCGTGGCCTCGCTCCACGTCTATCCGCTCAAGTCGGCCGGCGGCTTCGCGTTGCCCGCCGTCCGGGTGGACGAGACGGGCCTCGAGCACGACCGGCGCTGGATGATCGTCGATGCGAACGGCCGCTTCCTCACCCAGCGCTCGCACGCGCGCATGGCCCTTGTTCGCACCGTGCTGGGGGATGGTTTCCTCCGCGTTACCGGTCCCGGCACCGGGCCCCTCGAGCTGCCGCTCGCGCCGCCCGACCCGGACGCACCGCACGAAGTCGTCGATGTGTGGGACAAGGAGCGCTGGGCGGTGTCGTGCGGCGAGGAGGCGGCGACGTGGGCGTCCGCGTACATGGGCACGGCGTGCCGGATCGTGCGCGCGGTCTCGCCGCCCGGGCGCCCGCGCGTGAACGAGCGCGGCACCCTCCACGCGGGCTTCGCCGACGGCTATCCGGCGCTGGTGCTCTCGACCGCGTCGCTCGCCGACCTGAACGCGCGCCTGTTCGAGCCGCTGCCGATGAACCGCTTCCGACCGAACGTGGTCGTCGAGGGCGTCGCCGCCTACGCGGAAGACGGCTGGGAGAGCGCGCGCGTGGGGGACGTCACGGTGCGCGGACGGAAGAGCTGTTTCCGCTGCGCGATCACCACCACCGATCAGGAGACCGGCGAGCGGGGGGTCGAGCCGCTGCGTACGCTCGCCACCTACCGGCGCGATCCCGGCGGTGAGGTCGCGTTCGGCATGAACGTCGGGTTCGGGGGGGCGGGCACGCTGCGGGTGGGGGACGAGGTGCGGGTGGATGCGGGGGCGGGTCGCGCGGGACATCTTGGACGCCCATGACGACATCGCTTCGCCTCCGCATGCGTGCCGCCCCCGCCCTGGTGGCGATCGCGCTGGCGCTCGCCGCCTGCGACGGCCGTGCCCAGGCCCCCGCCGTGCGCGCGGTGGGCGAGCTGCCGGCGCTCTCCGACTCGGCGTGGGGCGCGCTCGTCCTGTCGCTGTCCGAGGAGCCCGGCTTCTTCGACACCGACAACCTGATCTCGAACGAGCGCTCCTATCTCCACGTGCTCGGGCCGCTCCGCCGGCTGCGTGGCGGCGCGTACCTCGGTGTAGGCCCCGACCAGAGCTTCTCGTACCTGGCGGCGGCGCGGCCGGCGGTCGCGTTCGTCATCGACATCCGGCGCGACAACCTCCTCCACCACCTGCTGCTGCGCTCGCTGTTCGCGCTGTCATCGAACCGCGCGGAGTACCTGGCGCGGCTGCACGGGCGGGCGCTGCCCGCGAACCCGCGCGCGTGGGACGCCCGGCCGCTCGAGGACATCCTCGCCCGCATCGACTCGCTGCCCGTGGATCCTGCCGCGGCGCGCGCGACCGTGCAGGCGGTTGACTCGCTGGTGCGGTGGCTCCCGCTGCCGATCACCGAGGCCGACCGCGCGACCATCCAGCGCTTCCACCGCGAGTTCATGCAGAACGGCACCGGGCTCCGCTTCCAGACGTTCGGGAGAGCGCCGCGGCCGTACTACCCGACCTTTCGCGACCTGCTGCTGGAAAAGGACGCGACCGGCCAGCCGGGCAGCTTCCTGTACCGCGAGGAGGATTTCCGCTGGGTGAAGGCACTCGAGGCCCGGAATCTGGTGGTGCCGGTGGTGGGCGACCTGGCGGGTCCGCACGCCGTGCGCGCGATCGCGGACTGGCTGAAGCGGCAGGGGGTCGGCGTGAGCGGCTACTACACGTCGAACGTGGAGAACTACGTCTGGCGGGACGGGAAATACGCGGCGTTCGTGGCGAACGTGCGCGCGCTCCCGTGGAGCGCGGACGGCGTGATCGTCCGGAGCTATTTCCACGACGGCCGCGGCGCGGCGGGGTTGGAGCCTCGGCCGGGATACTACAGCACGCAGATCCTGCAGCCGGTCGGGGCCTTCCTGATCGCCGCGGACGCGCTCGCCGCGGGCCGCGCTACCTCGTACGAGCAGGTCGTCACGGCCGGCATGCTCGACCTCCGATAGCAACGTTTTAACGGCCCGCTCGCTTGCCCGCCGCGCGGGAAACTGGTCAACTGGGGCAGTTCCCGACGACCCACCGGAGCGCCGCCATGGGCCAACACCAGGCCAGACGTCCTGTCTCCAAGGCAGAGCAGGTCATCCTCGACGGCTTGAAGCGCCTCACCGACCGGCTCCCCGAGGTCACCGTGGAACGGGACGGGTTCGGCCACTCCGTGCTCAAGGCCGGCAAGCGCTCGTTCGTCATCGTCGGTGAGGGCGACGGCGAGCGGCCCACCCTCTCGATCAAGACCGATCCCGTGACGCAGGATCTGCTGGTGCAGCAGGGGATCTTCCAGCGCACACCGTTCATCGGCCAGCACGGCTGGGTGACCGCGTGGGGCAAGTCGCCCGATCTGCCGTGGTCGACGATCGAGGGGCTGGTGGAGGACGCGTGGCGTGCGGTCGCGCCCAAGCGGCTGCTCAAGAAGCTCGACGAAGGGGGCTGACCCCGGCCCACCTCGCAGGGGGATTGACCCCGCCCTTGCCGGGGCCGCCGCCAAACGGTCAACTTTTGGTCATTCGATAGACCCGGCTGCCTGATGGCGAGCCCCGCGGTGCGTACCATCCTGCTGGCCGACGACAACGACGACTCCCGGGAGATCTATCGGACCCTCTTCGAGGTGTCCGGCTACCGGGTGATCCAGGCGCCCGACGGGGTCACCGCGCTGTCCATGGTGGGCTCCGATCGCCCCGACCTGATCCTGCTCAATCTGCTCATGCCGGAACTCGACGGTCACGGCGTTCTGAAGACGTTGCGCGGCAACCCGGAGACCGAGGACATTCCAAGCCCGCAGAGCCCCGCGCCGTGCTCCGCTTCGTCGAGGAGCTGCTGCGCGAGCGGGGATACGGGGAGGGCTCGGAAGCCACGAGCTGACGTGCCCGAGCTCCCCGAGGTCGTCCTCTGCCTCGAGGCGCTCTCGCGCACGACCCTCGGCAAGCCCCTCGACGGCGTTCGGCTGCGGAGTCCGTCCCTGCGCCGGGGCACGGGTACGAGCGGAGGGAGCGGGTAATCGAGATCCTCAAGCGCGCGCGGACCGAGCTGGAAGCGGTCCGCTAGTCGGGGCGGCGGGAGGGTGGGTCGGTCTGGCGGTCGGCGGGAGGGTGGTAGCGCTCGATTGCGGCGTCCACCACTGCGGCCACCTCTGACCGGCTCCGCCACCCGTGCACCACGCTCCGCTTGTCGTCCTCCAGGTCCTTGTAGATCGTGAAGAAGTGCTCCATCTCCCTGAGGAAATGGCGCGGCACGTCTTCCAGCTCCCGATAGTCCTGGTAGAGCGGATCCCGCACTGGCACGACCAGGATCTTCTCGTCGGTTCCCTTCTCGTCGTCCATCAGGAAGAGCCCGATCGGGCGCACCTCGATGAGGCAGCCGGAAAAAGTCGGCTCGGTGACGAGGCACACCAAATCGAGCGGATCGCCGTCGGAGGCGAGCGTGCGCGGGACGAACCCGTAGTCGCCCGGATAGTAGACCGAGCTGTACATGACACGGTCGAGCCGGATCAGCCCGCTCTCCTTGTGCAGCTCGTACTTGTTGCGCGAGCCACGCGGGATCTCGACGATCATGTTGAGCTCGTCGGGCGGCGCCGCGCCCGGCTCCAGGTCGTGGAGCGGATGCTTCATCCGGCGTCGTCGGTCGGGATCGTCATGGTGCCGCGTCCCACCGCGACCGCGGTCCCACCCACCCGCACCGCGGTGATCTGGCCGCCGCTCACGTCGGCCTCCGCCTCGATCAGGCTCGGGCGTCCCATCTCGACCCCCTGCTCGATGCGCCAGCGGTAGCTGCCGTCGCCCGGTGCGCGCTTGGCCATGTAGCCGGCGAGCGCCGCGGCCGCCGAGCCGGTGGCCGGGTCCTCGGGCACGCCCGCAGACGGCGCGTACATGCGCACGCGCAGGTCCACGCCGCTGTCGAGTGGCCGCGGGGTGATCGGATAGACTGCCCGGGCCCACGCTCCCTCCAGGTGCTCCTCCCACGCGGCCGGATCGAGCCGCGAGCGTCCGAGCGCGTCCACATCGCGCACCGGGATCACCAAGAAGGGGAGGCCGCACGAAACCATCTCGGGCTCCCACCCGGGCTCACCGATCTCGTCCTCCGTGAGCGAGAGCAGCTGCGCGCAGATCGCCCGATCGGGGCCGGGGCGGCGTTCGGGAAGGACGGCGGTCTGGAAGCGCACGAACTCGGGCCACCCGGCGCGCGTCCGCACTTCGACCGTCACGGGCCCGACGTTCTCCTCGAGCACGAGCGTCGTGACGCCGTCGCTCATCGCCGGCACCTCGCCGGACTCGACCAGGTACCAGGCTGCGCCCACCGTCGGATGGCCCGCGAACGGGACCTCGTGAGCCGGCGTGAAGATGCGCAGCCGCCGGGTGCCCCAAGGCGTTTCGGGGGGCAGCAGGAAGACCGTCTCGGAGAGGTTCAGCTCGCGCGCGATGCTCTGCATGGTCGCCGGGTCGAGCCCGACCGCATCGGGCACCACGCCCAGCGGATTGCCGCCGAACATGCGGTCGGTGAAGACGTCGAGCGTGTAGTAGGCGAGGTCCATGGGCGCGACGCTAGCGGTTGCGTCGGTCTCGCGAAAGCCGAATCCCGGGGCGGCCCCTGGCGCCTGCGACCGCCGGGGCTGGGAACCCTGCACCCGTCCGGGCGTTAGGATTAGGGTCCGCAACCGTCCTTCGGAGGCCCCATGCTGATCCGCAAGCGCCGCGCGGGCGAGGGCGACATCCCCTCGTCTGAGATCACGCCGTACGAACTCTACATGAGCCGGCGCAGCTTCATCGGGCAGAGCGCGGCGCTCGCCGCGGCCGCGGCCATGGTTCCGAACGCGCTCGCCGGGCACGGGCGGCAGGCGGCCGACGATCCGCCGACGCCCTTCGAAGATATCACCACCTATAACAACTACTACGAGTTCGGGACCGACAAGAGCGACCCGGCCAAGAACTCAGGCGCGTTTGTGCCGCGCCCCTGGTCGGTCCGGATCGAGGGCGAGTGCGACAATCCCGGCACGTTCGCGCTCGAGGACCTCCTCAAGGGGCACGAGGTGGTGGAGCCGGTCTACCGCATGCGCTGCGTCGAGGCGTGGTCGATGGTGATCCCGTGGCGCGGGGTGCGGCTGCGCGACGTCCTCCTCCGCGCCCAGCCGACCGGCAACGCCAAGTTCGTGGAGATGACCACCGTGCTGCGGCCGGAGCAGATGCCCGGCCAGCGTGTCGGCATCCTGCCCTGGCCCTACGTCGAGGGGCTTCGCCTCGACGAGGCGCTCAACGAGCTGCCGATCCTCGCCACGGGCATCTACGGCCAGGACCTGCTCAACCAGAACGGCGCGCCGCTGCGGCTCGTGGTGCCGTGGAAGTACGGCTTCAAGGGCGTGAAGTCGATCGTGAAGATCCGCTTCACCCAGAGCATGCCCGTGAACACCTGGCAGGAGATGGCGGAGAGCGAGTACGGGTTCTACGCCAACGTGAATCCCGAGGTGGACCATCCGCGCTGGAGCCAGGGGCGCGAGCGCAGGATCGGCGAGCTGGTGCGGCGGCCCACGCTCATGTTCAACGGCTATACCGAGCAGGTGGCGCATCTCTATCGGGGGATGGACCTGACGAAGTGGTACTGAAGCGCAGGGTCCTCCTGCTCAAGGCCGGACTCTGGATCCTCGGCCTCACGCCGCTGGCGTGGGCCGCGTACCGCTTCTTCCGCGGCGACCGCTTCGGCGCCAATCCGATCGCCGACCTGCAGCTGTGGGGGGGCAAGAGCTCGCTCACCGCATTGCTCGCGACGCTGGCCGTCACGCCGCTCCGCCGCCTCACCGGCTGGAACGATCTCCAGAAGGCGCGCCGCCTGGTCGGCCTGTTCGCGTTCTTCTACATCACGCTCCATTTCCTGATCTGGATCGGCCTCGACCAGACGTTCGCCTGGCCCTACATCGTCGAGGACCTGGCCAAGCGGCCCTACATCCTGATCGGGTTCACCGCCTTCGTTCTCCTCATTCCGCTGGCGGTGACCTCGACCAAGGGGTGGATCCGCCGGCTCGGCAAGCGCTGGGTGACGCTGCACCGTTTGGTGTACGTCGCGCCCCTGCTCGGGATCATCCACTTCTTCTGGGTAACCAAAGCGGATAACCGCTGGCCCACGTTCGCGCTGGGTGTGTGGGCGGTCGCGATGACGCTCCGGCTGGCGTGGTGGCTGCGAGGGCGCCGCGCGCTCAGCGCCCGCCCAGCGCTCCGCCCCCCCCAAACCGCGGATTCACCACGCCGCTGAACGTCCCAGCCGAAGCGGTAGCTGATGCCGAGGGGCGGGGCTGTCCACGCCCTTCGGGCCGGCCTATCGTTGCCCGCCCATGAGACCTCCCCCGCTGACCACCCTCGCCTTGCTCGCCTTCGCGGCTTGCGCGCCGGGGGCCGCCCCGAGCGCTCCCGCGTCCACCCCCGGCCCCGTGGACCGCCTGCGCGCCGATCCCGGCGCCTACCGCGTGTACGACGGCGCCGGCGCGCCCGCGTCGCTCGACGCCATCGTGGCGGCCGCGCAGGAGATCTCGGTGCTGTTCGTGGGCGAGGAGCACGACGACTCGATCGGGCACCAGATCGAGGCCGAGCTCTTCGCGGGGGCCCTCCGCCGCGCCGGCGCGCGGCCGGTCGTGCTTTCGCTCGAGATGTTCGAGCGCGACGTCCAGGGCGTGGTGGACGAGTACCTGGGCGGCGTCATCACCGAGCCCTACTTCCTCGCGGACGCGCGTCCCTGGCCCGGGTACCGCGGCGCGCACCGGCCGCTGGTCGAGCTGGCGCGGAGCAACGGGCTGCGGGTGCTCGCGGCGAACGCACCGCGCCGGTACGTGAACCTGGCGGCGCGGCTGAGCGTCGATAGCCTGTCGCGGCTGAGCCCCGACGCGCTGCGCTCGCTCCCACCGCTACCCTTGCCGCAGCCGTCGGCCGCGTACCGGGCGATGTTCGACTCGGTGATGGCGAGGGCGCCGCACGAGGGGATGCCCCCGCACATGTTCGACGGGCAGCGGCTGTGGGACGCGGCGATGGGAAACGCGGTGGCCGGCGCGTTGTTCGAGCGCCCCGACGCGCTGGTGGTGCACGTGGCGGGAGACTTCCACGTGGAGCGGAGGCTGGGTGCCGCGGAAGCCCTCCTCCACTACCGGCCCGGGACCAGGCTGCTCGTGGTGGCGATCCGCAGCGCCTCCGATCCGGGCTCGTTCATGCCGAAGGAGCACGTGGGTCTCGGCGACTATGTCGTCTTGACCCGGAAACCATAGCGTCGCGGACTGTCGCTGGTCGGGGCCAATCCCTACCATTCGGCTCTTGCCCCGGTCCGTCCGAGCCGAGGGGTCGCTGCGACCGTGCTGGATACGATGAAGCGTTGGTTCCGATCCAATCCCGCCCCCGATCCTGGAAATCAGGCGGCCGCCGACCTCCCGGACCGCCTCAAGCTGCTCGAGCGCGAGGCCGACGAGGCGCGCCTGGGATTCCGCGGCACGCCGTTCAACCGCGCCGGCGATCTGTGCATGCAGGCCAAGGACACCGGGCGCGCGCTCGAATACTACGGCCGCGCCATCGACGCATACCTGCACGACGGTCATCCGGAGCTGGCGCGGGGCGTGGCGCAGAAGCTCATCCGCGTCCACCCCGGCGCGGTGCGCACCTACTGCACCCTCACCTGGCTGGATCTCGGGCTCGGCTATCTCGCCGACGCGCGCACGCACGTGGGCGGCTACGTCGCGGCCGCCCGGCGCGCTGGACGCGAGGACCTGGCCATCCCGCAGGTCCACGAGATGGCCCGCACGGTGGCGGACCACGGCTTCCTCGCCGCCGCCGCGACCGCGCTCGAGGATCTCGGCGACCGCGACGGCGCCGCCAGGGTGCGCGGCAGCTTGCCCGACGAGCCCAAGATCCAGAACCCGAACGAAGAAGTCCGCGAGCGCTGCTTCGAGGCGGCCAAGTCCTCGGGTGGCCAGAGCCTGCCCGACTGACCGACCGCGCGATGCTGGGAATGACTCCGGGTGTCGCACCGGTGCTCGGCCCGCTCTCCCTCCGGGTGGTGGACAAGGGCCGGATGCTGGCCTTCTGGCAGGGGATGCTGGGATTGGACGCGGTCGTCCGCCCGGACGGCCTCGTTGCCCTCACGCCCGCTGGATCCGATCGGCCCCTCCTGCTGCTCGAGGTCGATCCGCGCGCGACCGATCCGGGTCCCGCCGCCAGCGGCCTCTTCCACGTCGCGCTGCTCCTTCCCGACCGCCCCTCGCTCGGACGCGCCTACCTCGCGCTCGATGCGGCCGGCGCCCGCCCATCGTTCGTGGGCGCGGCGGATCACGCGGTGAGCGAGGCGATCTACTACACGGATCCGGAGGGGAACGGGCTGGAGCTCTACCGCGACAGGCCGCGGGACGAGTGGCGGCGGGTGCGGCGGGCGGGAGGGGGGGAGGAGGTGCGGATGGGGACCGACCCGCTCGACCTCGCGGGGATGCTGCGCGAGTCCGGCGAGCCGGAGCCCGGGGCGCCCGCGGTGGCACCCGGCACCGTCCTCGGCCACGTCCACCTGCAGGTAGCCGACCTGGCGCCAACCGCCGACTTCTACCGCGACCGGCTCGGCATGGACGTGACGGTCTCCAGCTACCCGGGCGCCCGCTTCCTGTCCTGGGCCGGGTACCACCACCACCTCGGCCTCAACGTCTGGGGCCCGCGCCCGCGCACGCGGCCCCCGGCGGGCGCGCGGGGGCTGATCGGGTGGGCGCTGTGCGTTCCGGGGTCGAGCGGTGAAGAGGAGCGAACCCTCGAGGATCCGGACGGCGTGACGATCCAGATCCTCGGCGGGGGTTGAGGCCGAGCGCGCTCAGCCGCCGAAGAGGGCGCGCACCGGATAGGTGACGCCGAGCGTGAGGAAGTTCGGCCCCAGGCCATCCACCCGCAGCCAGCGGAACTGGAGCTCCGTGCTGACGGGGCCGGCCCGGCCGCCCACTCCAGCGACCAGGGTGTACCCGAGTCGCGTCGCCCGCGTCGTCTCGTTCTCGAAGACGCTGTTGAGCCACGCGGGGCCGCCGCCCGCATAGATGCCGCCGGTCAGGCCGAGCGTGACGTCCACCATCGCCTGGCGCTCGGTGAGCCCGTCCTGGAAGACGAAGTCACCGCCTCCGGCGATGGCCGGCCGCAGCGGCAGCGGAATCGGGAGGCGGAGCGACCCGCCGAGCGAGGGCGAGGAGTCGCGGAGCGACCAGCCGGCGCGCACCACGGCCACCGGCGACCAGCCGCCCCCGCGCGCTCCGGGGAAGCCCACCGGGGGTCCTAGCTGGGCGGCCGCGGGGGAGGCGGTGACGAGGACCAGCGCGAGGCCGGCGGCGGCGAGGCAGCGGGATGTCATCGGTGGATGGTGCCGAGGTTGGGCCGTTCCGTCCAGGGCCGGCCCGCTCTGCATCCGGACCTTCCTGGGTTCAGGTCACCAGGAACATCAACAACGCGCCGGCGCCTGCGACCAGCACGATGAACTGCTCCGCCTGCGACGCGCGGCGAGCTGCGCGGGTCCTCGCTGTGGCGCTGCGTCTATCCTCCGGGATCATCCTTCCATCCTCCGTGAGCGTTCCGTGAGTGCACGAGCTGGTCACCGCATCCTCCTCGAGGTGCTGCTGGAGGCAGCGGTCGATGAGGTGGACGGGCGCGAGGGCAACGCCTCCGAAGGCATCGCCGTGAGCGGGCTGATCGGACGGCGCATCACGGCGTGCATGACGCAGGCTGCGGGCGTCTTCAACGAGCAGGTGGAGAACGAGCGCCACTCCGACCGCCGCAAGCTCGACTCGTTCACCCGCGCCGTCGCACATGAGATGCGCACGCCGATCGGCGCCGCGTTCACCGCCGCGCGCCACCGATCTGCTCGAGGCCGCCATGGCGCTGGCCCTCGCGCGTGCCGCGAACGAGACCGATACCCCGCGCAGCCTGCGGGACGTGGCCGAGGACGCGGTCGCGGCGCTGTCGCCGCGCGCTCAGGCCGCGGGTGTGTGCATCGAGTTGGCCGGGGCCATCCCCGCCGTCGAGGTGGACGCGCGCCGGGTCGGGCTCGTGCTCTCCAACCTGTTGTCGAACGCGATCCGCTTCGCCGATCTCACCAAGACCGACCGCTGGGTACGCGTGCGCGTGGAGCGCGATCGCGAGCGCGCCGGTTGGCGAACTCAGGTCTCCGACAATGGGGTGGGGATCGCGCGCGAGGCGGCCGCGCAGATGGGCAGCGAGCTCGCCCTCGAGAGCGTTCCGGGGGTGGGTACCGTGCTGACCTTCACGATCTCGGATCACGAGTCCTGAGCCACCCGCACAGGAACCCGACGCCGGGCGTCTGGTAGCACCGACCCGACCGCCGCGCCCTGGCATCTGCGGCGGGAGCAACTCAGCGCGGCGAGGCGGCGTGGACGAGCGGGAACAGCGCGGGCCGGCGGTGGAGGCGCGACGCCGCTCGATCGGGGTCTTCGACTCGGGGCTCGGCGGCCTCACGGTGGTGAAGGAGCTGGTGCGTCGGCTTCCCCACGAGTCGATCCTCTACTTCGGGGACACCGCGCGCGTCCCCTACGGCACCAAGTCCCCCGACACCATCCGCCGCTTCTCGCGCGAAGCCGCGCACTTCCTGCTGTCCCGCGACGTGAAAATGATCGTGGTCGCGTGCAACACGGCCACCGCGCACGCGCTCGCCGCGCTCGCCGAGGAGACGCCCGTCCCGGTGGTCGGCGTGATCGAGGCGGGCGCCCGTGCCGCGCACCACGCCAGCGAGAGCGGCCGCATCGGCGTCATCGGAACCCCGGGCACGATCGGCTCGGGCGCCTACGACCGCGCGGTGCGAGCGCTCCGCCCGGCGGTCGAGGTTTTCGCGCAGGCCTGCCCCATGTTCGTGCCGCTGGTGGAGGAGGGGCTCGCCGACCACGAGGCGGCGCGGCTGCTCGCGCGGGACTATCTCGTCCCGCTGCAGGAGATGGAGATTGACACCCTCGTGCTCGGGTGCACCCACTATCCGGCGCTGCGCACCCTCATCGCCGAGGTGATGGGCCCGACCGTGCGGCTGATCGATTCTGGCGAGGAGACCGCGCTCGATGTCGCGCGCCTTCTCGAGGAGCACGACCTGCTGGCTCCAGCGGACCACACCCCGGTGCGGCAGTTCACGGTCAGCGACCTCCCCCTGCGCTTCCGCCGCGTCGGCCGCCTGCTGGTCGGCGACATGATCGAGACCGTGGAGCGCGTGGACGTGGAGGGCTGCGTGGAGCCGGTGCGCTGACGGAGCGGGTGCCGGGGGGACATTCCGCCGCCCCGCCCGCCGGGTTAGCGTTGGACGGTCGTCCCCGTCCTCCCGCCGGCCCCGCCTTGCAGCACATCCTCGACCTGGCTCTGCCCGACCGCAACGACCGCCTCGTCCGGGCGCTGCGGGCGACGTTCGGCTACGACAGCTTCCGCCCCGGCCAGCGCGAGGTGATCGAGGCGGTCATGAGCGGCCGTGACTGCATCGCCGTCATGCCCACCGGAGCGGGGAAGTCGCTCACCTTCCAGCTCCCCGCCCGCCTGCTCGACGGCACCGTGCTGGTGATCTCCCCCCTGATCAGCTTGATGAAGGATCAGGTGGACCAGCTCGGCGAGCTGGGGTTCAAGGCGGTCGAGATCAACTCCTCGCTCGACCCCGAGGAGCGGCGCCGCCGGCTGGCCGCGCTGCGGAAGGGCGAGTACGAGCTGGTGTACCTCGCGCCCGAAGCGCTGGAAGGACGGCTGCGAGACTTCCTCGCGGGCTGTCCGGTGTGTCTGTTGGTGGTGGACGAGGCACACTGCATCTCGCAGTGGGGGCACGACTTCCGGCCCTCCTACCGGAGGCTGCAGGGGCTCCGCGACGAGCTCGACGTACCCGTGCTCGCGCTCACCGCCACCGCCACGCGCGCGGTCGCCATCGACATCCTGCGCCAGCTCGGCATGCGCAAGCCGGCGGGCTTCAAGGGCTCGTTCTACCGCTCCAATCTGCGCATCGGCTGTCGCAAGAAGGGGGAGGGGGACACCCGCCGCGAGATCCTCGCGCTGGTGCGCGAGCGCGAGGGGGAGAGCGGCATCGTCTACTGCCTGTCGCGGAAGACGGTGGACAGCACGACTGCGTATCTGGTCGCCAACGGCGTCCGCGCGCTCCCCTACCACGCGGGGCTGCCGGACGTCGAGCGGACCAAGAACCAGGAGGCGTTCCGGCGCGACGACTGCGACGTGGTGGTCGCGACCATCGCCTTCGGCATGGGGATCGACAAGTCGAACGTGCGCTTCGTCATCCACCGCGACCTCCCCAAGGACGTGGAGTCCTGGTACCAGGAAATCGGCCGCGCCGGCCGCGACGGGCTGCCGAGCGACTGCCTGCTCTTCTATTCGTGGGCGGACGTGAAACTGCACGAGCGCTTCCTCGACGACATCGACGACCCCGACCTGTTCAACGCCAAGCGGCGCGCGACCGTGGAGCTGTTCGAGCTGATCGAGGCGGGCCGCTGCCGCCACCAGACGCTGCTCCGCCACTTCGGCGAGGCGATGGACGCGTGCGGTGGCGCATGCGACATCTGCACGGGCGAGGACGTGGGCGCGCGGGCCGCGGCGGCGATCGCGCGCCGGCCGGGCGAGCGGGCCGGCCGCGCGCGCGGGGCCGGACGCGACGCGGCGGGCGCC
>CAXNGW010000012.1:0-21089 GCA_964201975.1 Longimicrobiales bacterium
CGCCGACAGCTGCACGCGCTCCCGCCAGGCGCGGGCGCGGGCGCGACCGGTCGCGCGCGGGACGCCGCGGATCTCGGCGAGGAACACCAGCAGATCGACCACTTTCATTTTCTTGTAGACGCCCCGCTCCTCGGGGAGATAACCGACGCGGCGCCGCCGGGTCTCGTCCGGGTCGGCGCCGAAGAGGCTCACCCGGCCCTCGTCGGGCAGGAGGATCCCCATGATCATCCGGATCGTCGTCGTCTTCCCGGAGCCGTTAGGGCCGAGCAGGCCGCAGATGCACCCGGCCGGGATCTCCAGGTCGAGATGGTCCACCGCGGTGTGGTGGCCGAAGCGCTTGGTGACCCCCTCCAGCCGGATCGCGTACGGGTCTGTCATGCTCCAAAGATACGGCTCGCGAGCGCGGAACGGGTCCCCGAGCACGAATGTACCGAACAAGTCCCGAAAATTCCTTGCTGAAAGGCCAGAACCCCCTACATTGCATGGACTTGAACCTTCCTCGAGGGGGTCTGATGGCCATCTACCGTACGCTCTACTACGGGGATGTCGTCGTGGGGGTGGGGGGCCGGATCACGGTCCCGCAGGAGATGCGGGAGGATCTGGGGATCGACGAAGGAGACACGCTCACGGTCCGGGTCGAGGAGACCCACACCGGTGCGCGCCAGATGGTTCTATGGCGCGCGGAGCAGCAGCCGGAGGAGTGAGGGCGCCCTAAGCCTCACTCTTCCACGTCCATCCAGCGCACGAGCACCGCGAGCGGGCCCTGCCCGTCGTGGTGCCACCAGGGCGGCGGAAACGGGATCGACTCGAGCGGGCAGACGCGCCTCGCTCCGACCTCCCCCAGCGCCGCTGCCAGCGCTTCCAGCCGATCACCCATGCCGGCAATTCCGACGGTCTGGAGATGCTGGCGCCATCCCGCGAGCCTCGCGATCGTCGCGCGCTCGTCCGCGACCGGATGGACGCGCACGGTGCGCCCGAGACAGCTCGCCTCGACTTCGGCGGATGGATCGAGCAGCACCGTCCACGCCCCTCCCGTTCCCACGTGCAGCTCGAGCGCTTCGCCGGCGGCCGCGCGCAGCTCCGCGGTCCGCCGCAGCTGGTGCACTGCGGAGGCCTGCGCGGAATCGACCGGCCCGGGAGGTAGCGTCTCGTCCAGGCGCGCGAGCGCGCCGGCGAGAGCGCGCGCGAGTTCCGCCGGGGACATCTCCCCTCCCTCCTCGACGAGCACCACGTGCGGTGAGACACAGCCGCGCTGATCGAACAACGCCACCGCGCGCGCCAGCGCGTCGGCCACCTTCTCCACACCTGCCTTCTCCAGCGCGCCCCTCCCCACCACCGCCGCGCTGATGCGGTGATGGTAGGCGATCACCGGCGTGGTCACCGGCAGGCGCTCGCGCACCGCGCGCACGGTGGCGTCGCCGCCGTAAACCACGACCTGGTCCGCCGCCGCGAGCGCGACCTCCTCCACCGCCGCATCCGCCCCACCACCCCAGTACACGACCGCCACCGCGCGCGCGAGGTCGGGCGCCTCGTCGGCGATCGCGCGCGCCAGCAGGACGGGGAGCACGGCGTCACCGCGACCCGGCTTCACGAGCGTGGCCGACCCGACGAGGAGGCTGCGCAGCATCGAGGTCGCGGTCACGCCGGGCACGGTGCCCGCTCCCACGTGCAGCGCCAGCTCCGGCGCGAACGCGCGCACGCGCGTCCCGCGCGTGCCGGGGACGAAACGGTCGAGCGCGCCCGCGGGCAGCTCCGCGGCCAGCAGGTCGAGAAGACGCGGCGCGGTCCAGTCGCGCGCCATCCCCTCGATCACCGCGCGCGCCATGGGCGCGGACAGCCCGGCGCTGTCGGGCACGCGCGCCTCGGCTTCGCGGCGGAGCGGATCGCGCGGGTCGAGGAAGCGAGCGCCCGCGCGCCCCAGCAGGCGCGCGCGCGCCGCGGCGTCGTGGCTCAGCAGTCCGCCTGCCCGCGCGGCGCGCAGCGACGCCACCAGCGCACGGGCAGCGGAGTGGTCGAGCAGGGGCCAGCGGAGACCGCCCTCCGCGCGCGTGGGCGGCGCGTCCACGGCCCCGGGGGCGAGCGCCCACGCGTCGAACGGCGCGCTCACTGTGCGGTTGCGGCGAGCAGGAGCTCTTCGGTCGCGAGCGAGCAGCCGCGCGGCTCCGCGCCGGGCGTGCGGCCGATCAACCGGAAGCCGCCGGGCACCGCTATGCCGACGTCCTCGGTGAGCACAGCCGAAACCGACCCCAGGTTGGCGAGGTCGTAGTGGCAGAGGAGGCCGGGGTCGCCGTCCGCCACAGGCGCGAGCGACACCGGATCCAGCACGCGCGAGCGCACCCAATGAGGCGCGACGTGGAAGCGCTCCTCCAACGGCAGGTCCGCGACGCGCGGATCCGCCAGCACGGGCTCGTAGAACTGCGACAGCAGCTCGGTCATTCCGTACTCGTTGACGATGCGTGCAGCGGGGATGCCGAGACGATCCCGCACAGCCGCGTAGAGCTCGCTGCGCGCGACGACCCGCGCGCGCCCCTTGAAGCCGCCCGTCTCCATCAGCCGCGAGCCCTCGGGCAGCCGGATCCGCGCGCCCTCGACGACCAGCGCATCGAGCGCGTGCACGAGCCCGAACGCGGTCGCGGCGACGAGCACCGGCAGGTCGGATGCGGCGGCCGCGCGCAGCGCCTCCAGCAGGGGTCGTGCATCGATCGCACCGTCGGCTCGGGCGAGCCACGCGCTCCCCTCCCCGCCCAGCTCCTCGATGACGACGCCGATCATGCGCGACAGCGACGAGCGCGGGGCCTCCTCGGGCGAGGGCACGAGCGCGAGCACGGGCGGCCGCGCGCCGTCCGGGAGCAGGTGCGCGCGGAACGCGGGCAGCAGCGCGGCGCGGTAGAGCGCGAGGCTCGCCACCGCGTGCTCGCCGCGCCGCTCGGTTCCGCCCGTGGTGCCGCTGGTGCGGAAGACCGCCTCCGGCCCCCGCCCCTGCTCGACCGCGAGGAAACGCAGGCGCTTGAAGGCCGCGGTGGGCACCGGAGGCACATCCTGCCAGCGCGCGACCGTCGCGGGGGTGGCGCCGCGGCCCGCGCAGTAGCCGCGGAACGCGGCGTCGTGGTCGAACTGCCAGCGGAACGCACGCAGCGCCCACGTCTCGAACGTGCGCTCGTCGAGCGGCCGCGCGAAGACCGTGGCCAGCTCGCCGGCCAGCTCGTCGAAGCGGGGGTGCTCCGCCGCACCCGTCCCGGCTCGGGGCTTCCTCGCCTCGGACTCGGCCGCGTCGGTCATGCCGTCCACCTGGGTTGGTCGTTACCTTCCGGGCTCGGGGCAAGGTACGCGCGGGCCGCCGAGCGCGTTCCACCGCGGCCCCGCCCCCCCGTCCTCCCTGCGCACACTCCCATGCGGGTCGCCAAGACCTTCCTCCTCGCCCTGGCCGCCGCCGGCGCCGGCTGCGACATCCCCACCGCGCTCCCGACATGGACGACGGGGTGGGACGTGCTCGCGGTGGATCAGGAGATCACCGCCTCCGATCTCCTGCCGGCAGGGGTGCGCATCGACCGGCGCGGGTTCGCGATCGATTCGTTCGCCGCCACCGCCTCGATCCGGCTGGGCGAGGTGTGCGAGCTGTGCACTTGCTTCGACGGCCCCATCCCCGGTCTCGAGATCAGCCCGCACGACTGGCCGGTCCGCCTCCCTGCCGGGTTGACCGAAGCGCAGCTCCTGACCGGCACCGCGCGCCTGGTGCTGGTGAACGAGATCGGCTTCGACCTCCTGGACGACGGCCAGGGCGGCACCGGCCACCTCGACGTCGCCTTGATCGACCGGTACACAGATCAGGTGCTGGAGCGTCGTCGGATCGGCGGCACGCTCCCGCCCGGGGACTCGCTCGAGCTGTCGTTCAACCTGGCCGGGCGGCGGCTGCATTCGGGGCTGGTCGCGCGCGTGAGCGGCCACACGCCCGGAAGCGGCGGGTGCAGCGTGAAGCTGACCGAGCAGAGCGGCTTCCGCGCGCGCGTCGAGCTCGAGAACGTGGTGGCCCGCTCGGTGGACATCGCGGTGGGAGACGGACCGCTCTCGCTCGCGCCGCGCT
This sequence comes from Longimicrobiales bacterium, assembly GCA_964201975.1. Lineage (GTDB taxonomy): Bacteria > Gemmatimonadota > Gemmatimonadetes > Longimicrobiales > Gaopeijiaceae > UBA2988. The sequence continues at coordinate 4,082 of CAXNGW010000012.1, forward strand.
CGGTGCAGCTCCCCGGCTGGCTCGCGCGCCGGCTGCGGCCGGGCGACGCCCGGATCGCGCTCGATGTGCAGGTGGAGAGCCGCGTGCCCACCTCCGCCGAAGTCGAGCTGTCGGTCGCGCCCGCGACGGCCGACCTCTTCACGCGCGCCGCCGCGCTCCACACCCCGCTCCTCCTGCCGAGCCCGACCTCGACAGCGGCCGCCGCCGCGCGCGGCCTCTTCCTGCTCGACCTCACGGGTGTGCCGGTCGCGGCCCAGCTGCACTTCGCCGCGCACACCCGGGTCACCGGGAACCGCGTCGTGCGGCTCACCGGCGGCGAGTCGCTGCGCTACCGCCTACGCGTGCGCGCCGAGGTGCCGATCCGATGAGGATGGCGCTGCTCCTCGGCGCGTTCCTGATCGCCGCCGGCTGCGGTGACGCGCCGCTGCCGACCGACCCGGCGGCGCCCGCGGCACGCGTGGCGCGCATCGAGGTCGTGTCGGGGGCGGGCCAGCGCGTGTGGAGCGGCCGCCGCTCGCCGGCGGCCTTTCGCGTGCGCGCGCTCGACGGCGCCGGCGCCCCCGTCGCGGACGCCGAGGTGACCTTCCGCGTGACCGGCGCGGGCGGCGGCGCCCCCAGCCAGCCGCTCGCGCTCACCGACGAGGGCGGCTACGCCGAGAGCTGGCTGCTCGATACCAGGAGCGGCGCCGGCGCCCTGGTCGCCGCGGCAGGCACGGGTCGCGCCGAGCTGCCGTTCGTGGTGGACCGCGCGCCCGGCGAGATCCGCTTCCTGCCGGGCTCGGGCGCGGCCGGGCTGCCCGGCCACCCGCACCCGGACAGCGTGCTCGCCGTGCGCGTCCTCGACACCGAGGGCCGCGCCCTCGCGGGCCAGCAGGTGTGGTTCGCGGCCCCGGGGGCGCTGTCGCGCTCCGCCGACACCACCGACGCCGACGGACGCGCGGAAACCCTGCTGCGGCGCACCGGCCTCGGGGCCGGTAGCGGCGACGTGTGGGCGTTCATCCTGGGCTTCCCCGAGCTGCTCGGTCACGACGTGCGGCCGCTCGCGGCGCCCGCGCGCCGGGTCGTGCTGGTGTCGGTGGAAGGGCTGCGCGCGGACGCGCTCGGCCGCTGGGCCGCGCCCACGCTGCGGCGGCTCGCGGGCGAGGGCGGATACGGGGCGCGGGCGGTGACCGTGTCGCCCGCGCTCACCGGGCCCGCGCAGCTGTCGCTGCTCTCGGGGGTGGCGCCGGAGACGCACGGGATCTTCGCCGACCAGATCACCTTCACCCCCGCGATGGCGTCGCTCGACCCCGTCTTCCGGCACGCCGCTCGGCGGGGACGCCACGCGGTCGCGTTCGTGAGCGCGGACGGGCCGCTCGCCCAGTTCGAGCAGGCCCTCGCGTGCCGACTCGCGTTCGGGCTGGACTCGCTGGTGCTGACCGCGCCCGGCGCGCGCGCGGTGGTGGAGGCGGCGCAGGCGGCGCTGGCCGACCCGGCGCTCGACCTGGTGTTCCTCCATTTCCCCGATCCGGCCGTCGCGGGGCACGCCCGGGGGTTCGACTCGCCCGCGTACGGAGCGGCGGTCGCGGCGGTGGACGACGCGGTCGCGCGCATGCTTGCCGCGGTCGCGCGCGCCGGCGGAGAGACGCTGGTGGTCGTCACCTCGGGCCACGGGGGCGGCGGCGCGTGGGGGCCGTACCAGCACGGCTCGGACTCGGCGGCCGACCGCGAGGTGCCGCTGATCCTGTGGGGATCGCGCGCCGCGGCCACCCGCATCGAGGGCGCCTCGATCCTGGACGTCGCTCCGACCATCTTGTGGGCGCTCGGGATGGCGCCCCCCGCGTCCTACCAGGGACGGGTGCTGCTCGAGGCCTTCAAATAGACACGCTCGCCCCTCCAACCGGATCATTCCAATCGCCACGCTGACGTCGAAACAACGGGCCTATCTGCGCTCGCTCGCAAATCGCCTGAAGCCGATCCTCCAGGTCGGCAACGAAGGGGTGAACGCGGGCTTCCTACGCTCGCTCGAGGACGCGTTCCGCACCCGCGAGCTGCTCAAGATCAAGGTGCTGGAGAGCGCCCCCGTGGGCGCGAGCGAGTCGGCTGACAGGGTCGTCGCAGAAGCAGCGGGCGTGCAGGTCGTGCAGACGATCGGGCGCACCGTCGTGCTCTACCGTCCGTTCGCGGACGGCCCCGAGATCGAGCTGCCGCGCTAGCCGTGTCGGAGCGACCTCTCGATCTCGTGGTCGTCGGCGCCGGTCCGTGCGGGATCGCGGCGGGCGCGGCGGCCCGCCGGGCCGGGCTCACGGCCACGCTCTTCGACAAGGGCTGCGTCACGCAGTCGATCCTCGGCTACCCCTACTACCTGACGTTCTTCAGCACCGCCGAAAAGCTCGAGGTCGCGGGCGTCCCCTTCACGATTCCGGAGAGCAAGCCGACGCGGCGCGAGGCCCTCGCGTACTACCGCCGGGTGGTGCGCGAGCACGACCTCGACGTGCGGCAGTACGAGGAGGTCGTCGCCATCACGGGACGCGCGGGGGCGTTCACGGTGCGGACCCGGCGCGCTGCCGGCGGCGACGGCGAAGTCCCCTGCCGGGCGGTCGCCATCGCGACCGGCGGCTTCGCCGAGCCCAATTTCCTCGGCGTTCCGGGAGAGGATCTGCCCAAGGTCCTCCATTACTACCGCGAGCCCTACCCGTTCTATCGCCAGGACGTGCTCATCGTGGGCGGCAGGAACTCCGCCGTGGAGGCCGCGCTCGAGCTGTTCCGCAACGACGTGCGGGTGACGATGGTGCATTTCGAGGGCGCGCTCGACGGCGGCGTGAAGCCGTGGGTCGTCCCCGACATCGCCAACCGCATCAAGGGCGGCGAGATCCCGATGTACTTCCGCCACCGCGTCGCGGAGGTGCGGCCGGACCGGGTGGTGCTGCGCGAGGAAGAAACGGGCCGCACGGTCGAGATCGCGAACGACTGGGTGCTCGCGATGACCGGCTGGCACGCGGATCCGCGGCTGCTGCGCGCGCTCGGCGTGGCGATCGACGCGGCCACCGGCATCCCCGCCCACGACCCCGTGACGATGGAGACCGACGTGCCGGGGGTGTTCATCGCCGGGGTGCTCGCGGCGGGCTACGACGCCAACAAGATCTTCATCGAGAACGGGCGCGACCACGGCGCGCTGATCGCGCGCGCGTTGATCGCCGGCCGTGCTAGTCGAGCCACCACCCCTCGCTAGCCTCGCACGCGCGCGCCCGCGGGCCGTCGCTCGCGCCCAGCCGCACCTCGCCCGGAACGGCCACCTCGCGGCGGAGATAGCTCAGCGCGAGGGCGCCCGCGCGCGGCGACAGCACCGCGCTCGTGACCGCCCCGACCGGCCGCTCCCCTCCCTCCACCCACAGCTCGGCGCCCGGCGCGGGCAGCACGGTTCCCTCCAGTCGGAGCGCGCGCAGCCGCCGGTTCACGTGGCCGCGGTCGCGGATGCGGACAATCACCTCCTGCCCCGTGTAGCACCCCTTGGTGTGATCGATCGCGCGCGCGTCGATGCCGGCCTCGGGCGGGATGGTCTCCTCGGTCAACTCCGCTCCCCACACGGGGCGCCCCGCTTCGACGCGAAGCACGTTCAGCTCCGCCGCCGTGAGCGGCACGGCGCCCGCGCGCTGCGCGACTCGCTCCAGCGCGTCCGCGGTCCCGCGGTCCGCGAGCACGTCGAAGCTCGCCACCGACAGCTCGCCGCTCCGCATCACGAGCACGCCCGCCCCCCCAGTGTCCACCCAGATCCACTCGCCCTCGGCGAGCGCGCGCAGCTCCGCCGCCTCGACCCGCAGACCGAGCGCGTCGCGCGACAGCAGCCCTTCGGCGCCGGGACCGGCCACGGTCAGCGCCGCGACCTCGGCGGTGACGTCGGCCGCGGCCGCGAAGCGCGGCGGCACGTAGCGCCCGAGGTGCGCCAGCAACCCCGGCAGCGCCAGCGCCGGCACGTCGAGGAGCAGCCCCTGATCGTCGCCGCGCGGGCCCCGCACCACACTCAGGTCGGCGACCATCTTTCCCTTGGGGGTGAGCACGGCGGAGTACGCCGCCCTGCCCCGGGTCACGCCAGGAGCGGTGGCGCTGAGTGCCGCGGACTCCGGCACGCGGTTGGTGAGGATCCCCTGCAGCATGCCCACGGGATCGCGGCCGGTCACGCGCACGCGCGCGCGATCCACGCGGGCGGCGACCGCCACGCCCGTGAGCGCCGCCTCGTAGCCCGCGCTCATGCGTCGGTCGCCTCGCCCCCGCACACCAGCCGCTCGATCAATCGCAGCACGCGCTCCGACTCCGCCGCGGGCGGGGCCGTGGCGAGCCAGCGGCGCATCTGCTCGATCGCCTCGTCGCGGCGACCGAGCTGCGCGAGCAACACGCCGCGCGAGCGGTGCTCCTCGCCTGTGTCCGGGCGCAGGATGAGCAGGCGCTCGACCACGGACAGCGCGCGCGCGCGGTCACCCGCAGCCAGGAAGATCCCTTTCAGGTTGGTGAGCAGGCGCACCAGGGTATCGCGCTTGCTCGCGCTGCGCAGGAACGACTCCTGCAGCCGCACTTTGCCGCCGTACACGCGGTCGAGCAGCTCCTGCGCCTGGTCCTCGTAGCGCGCCCGCCCGCCGTCGAACGGATCGATCAGCAGGTTCATGGCGTCGCCGTGGAAGCGGATGAGGAAGTGGTGCGGAAAGTTAACCCCCGCGAGGGGCAGCTTGAGCCGCCAGCCGACCTCGAGCAGCACGATCGCGAGCGTGAGCGGGATCCCCAGGCAGCGGTCGAGCACGTCGTTCAGGAAGGAATTGCGCGGGTCGTAGTAGGCGTCGTTGTTGCCGCGGAAGCCGTGGCGCTCGTAGAGGGTGCGGGTCAGCTCCTCGAGCACGACCAGCGGCGCGGTCTCGTCGGCCAGCCGATCCTTCACTTCCTCGGCCATCTGGTCAAGGCGGGCGAGGTACTGCTCGACCGCCAGCCCGGGATACTGCTCCTTGGCGATCAGCAGCGCGGCGCGCGCCAGATCGAGGTCGCGATCGGGCTGGCGTGCCTCCCGGGCAAAGAGCTGGCGTGCGGACACTGCGGGTGTGGCCATCGCCTCAAGGTAGACGAGGAGGGGCGGAGGGTGAAGATTCCGCCACATGACCAACGAGCCACGCGATCAGAAACCACGCATCCGGCTGACCCAGCTTTCGCACGGCGCGGGTTGAGCCTGCAAGCTCGGCATGGCCGAGCTGACGCAGGTGCTGCGTCACGTGCTGCCGGTCGACGATCCCAGGGCGCTGGTCGATGCGTCCACCGGCGACGACGCCGCCGTGTACCGTCTGAGCGCGGACCGGGCGCTGGTCGTCACCACCGACTTCTTCACGCCGGTGGTGGACGACCCGTTCGACTTCGGCCGCATCGCCGCGGCCAACGCGCTCTCCGACGTATACGCCATGGGGGGCAGGCCGCTCTTTGCCCTCAACCTGCTGGCGTTTCCGCGCAAGCTGCTCGGCGAAGGCCTGGCCGAGGAGATCGTGCGCGGCGGGGGCGAGATCTGCCGTGAAGCCGGCATCCCGGTGCTGGGGGGCCATTCCATCGACGACCCCGAGCCCAAGTTCGGCCTCGTGGCGATCGGCGAGGCGCACCCGGACCGGCTGGTGACGCTCGGCGGCGCGCGGCCGGGGGATCGGCTCATCCTCACCAAGGCGCTCGGCACGGGCGTGGTGTCGACCGCGATCAAGGCGGGCGCGGTGGACGCGTCCGTTGTGGCCGCCGCGGTGGCGAGCATGGTCACGCTCAACCGCGGCGCCGCGGACGTGATGATCGCGCACGGCGTGCGCGGGGGCACGGATGTGACCGGCTACGGGCTGCTCGGGCACCTGCGCAACCTGCTGCGGGCCTCGGGCCTCGCAGCCGAGGTGACGGCCGCGGCGGTGCCGATCCTCCCGGGCGCGCGCGAGCTGGTGCGCGCGGGCCACGTCGCCGGCGGCACGCGCCGCAACCAGACCGACCTCGCGGCCGACGTGTCGTGGGGGGACGGGGTGGACGACGTCACGCGCACGCTGCTGATGGACGCGCAGACTTCGGGCGGGCTGCTGATGGCGGTGGCTGCCGACCGCGTGGACGGGGTGCTGGCGGATCTGGAGGGAAAGGTCCCGAGGCCGGCGCTGATCGGCGAGCTGGTCGCGGGTCCCGCGGGGCGGGTGGCGGTGCGCTGACGCCCCGCCACCCGCGCGCTCACACGGTGGTGACGTTCTCGGCCGGCCGGCTGCTTTCCTGCCGGCGCCGAACGCGGCGCGGCCGCGGGCCCTCCCCCAGCAGCGCGATGTCCATCACCTCGTCCAGATCGTGGACGAGATGGAACTCCAGCTCTCTCATCACCTCGGGCGGGATGTCGTCCAGGTCGGCCGCGTTCTCGGCCGGCATGATGATCTCCTTGATCCCGGCCCGCAGCGCCCCCAGCACCTTTTCCTTGAGCCCACCGATCGGCAGCACCCGCCCGGTGAGCCTGAGCTCGCCGGTCATGGCGACGTCGCGCCGCACCTTGCGATTCGCGAGCGCCGACACGAGCGCGGTGGCGATCGTGATGCCCGCGGACGGCCCGTCCTTGGGTACCGCGCCCGCGGGCACATGGATGTGCACTTCCTTGTTCTGGATCGCCTCCTGGGGGATGCCCAGGCGCTCCCAGTTGCTCTTGGCGTAGGTGAGCGCCGCCCGGCCCGATTCCTTCATCACGTCGCCCAGCTGTCCGGTCAACACCAGCCCGCCCTCGCCGGGCATCACGCTCGCCTCGACGAACATGATGTCGCCGCCCATCGGCGTGTAGAACATGCCCGTGGAGACGCCCACGGTATCCACCGACGACATGCGCTCCGGGTGCACGCGCGGCCGCCCCAGCAGGTCGCGCACGACGTCTTCATCCACGCGCATCTTCTCGACCTCGGCGGACGCGATGCGGCGCGCCACCTTGCGACCGAGCTTGCCCAGCTCGCGCTCGAGCTGCCGCACGCCCGCCTCGCGCGTGTACTTCTGGATGACCGCCAGCACAGCGTCGTCGGTGATCTCGATCTCCTCCTCGCGCAGGCCGTTCTCCTTCTCCTGGCGCGGGACGAGGTAGCGCTTCGCGATCTGGAGCTTCTCGCGCTCCGTGTAGCCCGCGAACTCGACCCGCTCCATGCGGTCGAGCAACGGCGCCGGGATGCGGTCGAGGTAGTTCGCGGTGGCGATGAACAGCACCTCGGACAGGTCGAACGGGATGCCGAGGTAATGGTCCACGAAGGTGGAGTTCTGCGCCGGATCGAGCACCTCGAGCAGCGCCGAGCTAGGATCGCCCTGGAAGCTCACGCCCAGCTTGTCCACCTCGTCGAGCAGGAAGACCGGGTTCTTGGTCTTGGCCTGCCGCATCCCCTGGATGATGCGCCCCGGCATCGCGCCCACGTAGGTGCGCCGGTGGCCGCGGATGTCAGCCTCGTCGCGCGCGCCGCCCAGCGAGATGCGCACGTACTTGCGTCCCAGCGAGCGCGCGATCGACTGCGCGATCGACGTCTTGCCAACGCCCGGAGGACCGACGAACAGCAGGATGGGACCGCGGCCCATGGCCTGCGCGCCCTCGCGGCGACGCCGCTCCTTGTCCTCGTCGCCGCCGCCCGGGATGGAGCCGCCGGGCACGCCGGTCTCGGGACCCTCGTCGGGCATCCCCGGGACTCCGGTTTCCGGCCCGTCGATGACGTCGCCGCCGCCGATCTCGAAGCCCGGTCCCGGGTCGGAGAGCGGCGAGTCGGTGCCCTGGGGCGGCGGACCGCCGAGCGGGTTGCTCGCGCCCGCCGCGCCGCGCGGCGCCGAGCGCTGGCCGCCCTCGCGCGGCTCCGGCGGCGGCACCTCTCCCGGGTGCACCTCGGTGTCGTCGGCGATTACCGCGCGCTCGAGCTGGAGCTTTCTCACCGCCAGGAACTCGATCACGCGATCCTTCACGTCCTCGAGGCCGTGGTGGTCCTCGTTTAGGATCTCCTCGGCCTTGGCCAGGATGATCTTGTCCTCAGTGCGCTCGTTCCAGGGCAGCTCGGTGACCCACTCGAGGAAGGTGCGGATCACCTGGTATTCGGCCGATTGCGGGCTGGTGCGCTCGAGGCGGTGCAGCTCGCGCTCCACTTCGGAGCGCTGCTCATCGCTGAACGTGATGGCCTTGATACGGGTCTTCAGCTCCTCGAGGTCGTCGCGCTCCTCTTCCTCGCCAAGCTCCTTCTGGATCGCCTTGAGCTGCTCGCGCAGCAGCATCTCGCGCTGCCGCTCGCCCAGCTCAGTCTGCACCTTCGCCTGGATGTCCTCCTGCGCCTCGATGCGGGCGAGCTCGCGCTCGACCGCCACCAGCGCGCGGCGCATGCGGTCCTCGTCGTCGAGCGTCTCCAGCAGCTTCTGCTTGTCCTGGGTCGGCAGCTCCAGGTAGAACGCGACCAGGTCGGCGAACGCGCCCGCGTCCTCGACCCCCTGGATGAGCTGATTGAGCGCCTCCGCGGGCACGCCGCGCCGGGTGCCGAGCTCGGCGGCGCGGTCGCGCAGCTCGCGGTCGAGCGCCTGGAACGCGGGGTCATCGCCCGCGGGCGGGCCCTGGCGATTCATCTCCAGGAGGACGGCGCGCAGCATGTGCTCGCCCTCCTTCTCGTAGCTCACCGCTTGCGCGCGGCCCTCGCCCTGGACGAGGAGCTGCACCCCGCCGCGCACGCGGTGCGTCTGGATGATGCGGACGACGGTGCCGACCTTGTAGAGCACGTCCGGATCCGGCTCTTCCACGTTCTCGCGCTGCGCGACCGCGAACAGACGGCGGTCGCCCTCGAGCGCCTGCTGGACGGCCTCGACCGTTCCAGCGCGTCCGGCCGAGATCGGCACGGCGACGCCGGGATAGACGACGGTGTCACGGAGAGGAAGGACCGGCAGTGTATACCGCTCACCCATGGGGAGCCTCGTTGCGCTGAAACGCGATGCGGCAGCCGGCCATGCCACGTGTGCGGGCCGGAGGCCCGGCGACGCCGAGCAACACAAGCGTCGGGCGGCGCAATCATGCAGGTTCCTTGCCAATCGCGCGAACCCCGGAAGCCCGCAGAAGTGACCGGACGACGGCGGTCTGGCCTGCCCCCTCTGCAGTTTACTGCCGATGTGGCGTGGACGTTGGATCGTCTACAGCAGGCGTTCCCGGAGGTCGGCGCGCGGCCCTGTGCTTTTGCGGGGGCGCGTGTATGCTTGATGGCGGTCCGACGTCCGTCGGATCCCCCCGGCCAGCTGCGCAGCGAGCATGGATCTCACCAGTGGCGTGAGCTGGTTCCGCGGGTCGTCGGTGCGGATCCGCCGCGGCGGGCGCGAGATTCAGGTGGACCCGCTCGGTCTCACCGATCACAGCGTCGCCGACTACATCCTGCTCACGCATCCGCACTACGACAACTTCTTGGAAGAGGAGATCGCGCGCGTGCGCGGGCCCCATACGGTCGTGATCGCGCCGTCGTCGATGAAGAAGCAGATCGAGAACGCCGACCATCTGCTGAGGCCCGGCGACATGCTCCAGCTGGACGGCCTCGACGTGCTCGCCATCCCCGCGTACACTCCCGACAAGAAATTCCACCCGCAGGAGAACGGCTGGCTCGGGTACGTATTCACGCTGGGCGGCGTCACCTACTACCACGCCGGAGACACCGACTACCTGGCCGAGATGGAGACGATCCGCTGCGACGTCGCCTTCCTCCCCTGCGACGGCCACTACACGATGGGCCCCGACGACGCCGTGCGGGCCGCCACGGCGTGCGGAGCGTCCGTGCTGGTGCCGGTGCATTGGGGCGACGCCTGGGGCGCACCGGAGGACATCGCGCGCATGCGGGAGCTCTTCGCGGGCGAGGTGCACGTTCTCCCCCGCGTCCTGTAGAGCGGGTGCCGACGCTCACCCCCGCCGGCGTCCGCGCGGCCGCCACCCTGGCGGGGCGCTCCACGGTCTACGCCCCGCACGGGGCGGTGGCCACCAGCCAGCCGCTCGCGACCGCGGCCGCGCTCAAGGTGCTCCAGGACGGCGGCAACGCGGTGGACGCTGCGGTGACCGCCGCGGCCGCGCTGAGCGTGGTGGAGCCGCACATGACCGGCATGGGGGGCGACCTCTTCGCGCAGCTGTGGAGCGCGGAGGAGGGCCGGCTGATCGGCCTGGACGCGAGCGGACGCGCGGGCGCGCGCATGACGTCCGAGCGAGTGCGCGCGGACGGGCACACGACCGCGCCGCCGACCGGCGCGGGGTCGGTCACCACGCCCGGAGCGCTGGCCGGATGGGCGGCGCTCCTCGAGCGGCACGGCACGCTCCCGCTGGCCCGCGCGCTGGCGCCCGCCATGGAGCTCGCCGAGGAAGGATTTCCCGTGAGCCCGGTCATCGCCCGCCAGTGGGGCGCGGCCGTGCCGAAGCTGGCCGCCGACGCGGGCGCGCGCGCGACCTTTCTGGTGGACGGCCGGCGCGCCCCGCGCGCGGGCGAGTGGTTCAGCAATCCCGACCTGGCCGCGTCGCTGGGCGCGGTGGCGGAGAGCGGACCAGGCGCGCTCTACGGGGGCGCGCTCGGCGCGCGCGTGGTGGAGGGGTTGCGCGCGCTGGGGGGCTACCTCGAGCTCGACGATCTGCGCGCGTGCGAGCCCAACTGGGTCGAGCCGATCTCGCTCGACTACAAGGGCTGGACGCTGTGGGAGATCCCCCCGGCCGGGCAGGGGATCGCCGCGCTCCAGATCCTCGGCATGGCCGCGGGCTTCGACCTCGCGGGGATGGGGCACAACAGCGCGGCGTACCTGCACACGCTGGTGGAGATCAAAAAACTCGCATACGCGGACCTCGCCGCATACGTCTGCGACCGGGACTTCATGCGCGTGGCGCCGCACGGGCTGCTCGACCCCGGCTACCTGGCGCGCCGGCGTGGCGAGATCGATCCTGGGCGGGCCGCCGAGCGGGCCGAGCCGGGCCGCTTGGCCACCGCGAGCGAGACGGTCTATCTCGCGACCGCTGATCGTTACGGCAACATGGTCTCACTCATCAACAGCGTCTTCGAGCACTTCGGCTCGGGCGTGGTGGTGCCGGGCACGGGCTTTGCGCTCCAGAACCGAGGGGCCGGCTTCGATCTGGCGGACGGCCACCCCAACCAGGTGGCTCCCGGAAAGCGGCCTCGCCATACGATCATCCCGGGCTTCGTCACGAAAGACGGGGCCCCGTGGATGGCGTTCGGCGTCATGGGCGGGGCGATGCAGCCGCAGGGCCACGTGCAGGTGCTGCTGAACCTGGTCGAGTTCGGGATGGACCCGCAGCAGGCGTTGGACGCGGCGCGCTTCCGCCATCTGGCGGGGCCGCGGCTGGCGGTGGAGGCGATCGACCCGGACACCCGGGCCGAGCTCGAGGCGATGGGCCACGAGCTGGTGGGGTGGACGGAGACGGACTTCGGGGGAGCCCAGCTGGTGATGCGCCTGGACCGGGGATGGGCGGCCGCGTCCGACCCCCGCAAGGATGGAATGGCGGCGGGACATTAGCCCACACAGGGAAGGAACGGTGCCGGACATGGCGGAGGCGCGGACCGCGCTGGCGCGTCCCAGGTCGGCCCCCCACGGGATCGTCCTCGGGTCGGTGAGCGGCTTCGAGATCTCCCTCGACTATTCCTGGTTCGTCATCTTCTTCCTCATCTTCGGGACGTTCACGGGCGCGGTCTTCCCCGCCTACGTGCCCGGCCTCCCCCAGCGCACCTACCTGCTGATGGGAATCGCCGGCACCTTCCTTTTTTTCGCCTCTCTGCTCGTCCACGAGCTCGCCCACGCCTATATGGCGCGCGCGCGTGGGATCCAGGTGGAGGGGATCACCCTCTTCATCTTTGGCGGCATGGCGCGCACGCGGAGCGAGGCGACGCGGCCGCGCGACGAGTTCGTAATCGCGGCCGTCGGACCCCTCGCCAGCGCGGCGCTGGGCGGCGCCTTCTACGCCCTCGCGATCCTGATCGACCGGCGCGACTGGAGCCCGGCCGCGTTCGGCGTGAGCGGCCATATGGCGTTCCTGAATCTCGCGCTCGCCGCGTTCAACGTGCTCCCGGGCTTTCCGCTGGACGGCGGGCGCATGCTGCGCGCGGCCGTGTGGCGCCTCACCGGCAACCTGCGCAAGGCGACGCGGGTCGCCTCGCTCACCGGCAAGGCGCTCGGCTGGCTGATCGTCGCCGGTGGCGTCTACGCGCTGTTCGTGACCAGCCAGCTGGTGACCGGCCTGTGGTTCATCTTCATCGGCTGGTTCCTGGTCAACGCGGCCGCGGCCAACTACGAGCAGATCTTGCTGCGCCACGTGCTGGAGGGGCGCACCGCCGCCGACGCGATGACGCACTCGCCCGAGACGGTGGGGCCGGACGTCACGCTCGACGCGCTCGTGCGCGACTACTTCATGCGGCGGCCGTACAATTCCTTTCCGGTCGTGCAGGACGGCGTCGTCATCGGCCTGATCACGCTCTCGCAGGTCAAGCAGCTGGACCATTCGGCGTGGAAGATCCGGCGCGTCGCGGACGTCATGACGCCGCTCGCCGAGACGCTCATCGTCGCCCCCAACTCGCCGATGAACGAGGTCGTCGAGCGCATGAGCGAGAACGAGACCCGCCGCGTGCTCGTGGCGCAGGAGTGGGAGCTGAAGGGAATCATCACCGGCGGCGACGTGGCCAACTGGCTGGACCGCGCCGGCCTGGTCGGTTTGTGACCGATCCGCGGGCCACCATTCCGTTCGACCGGCTCCCCGAGAGCTTCGCGCGCGCGCTCGAGCACCCCCCCGCGGTCCCCGCTCCCGCTCACCCCTCCGCCACGATCGTCCTCATGCGCGCCGCGGGTGTCGCACTCGAGGTGCTACTGCTCCGGCGGGTGCGCACCGCGGGGTTCGTGCCGGGAGCGTTCGTCTTCCCGGGTGGGCGCGTGGACGCGGACGACGCGCTCCCGCCCCTGCTCGCTCGCCTGGACGGACTCGCGCCGGAGGCCGCCGCGCTCCGCCTGGGGCTGGCGGTCGACGCCGATCCCCCCGCGGTCGCCTACTACGTGGCCGCGCTGCGCGAGGCGTTCGAGGAGACCGGGCTGCTGGTCGGGCGCGACGGCGGTGGCCGGCCCGCGCCGTCGGCGGAGGAAGACCCTGGGCTGCGCGACCTGCTGGCCGAGCTGCGCGCCGGCGACGACCGCTTTCCCTCGCTGCTCGACCGCATGGGCTGCCGGATGGACGGCGCCGCCGTCGCGTACATCGCGCACTGGATTACGCCGGTGGTGGAGCCGCGCCGCTACGATACGCGCTTCTTCGCGGCCGCGGTTCCCGCCGGACGGGAGCCGCTGATCCACACCGCCGAGCTGTCCGAGGCGGTATGGCTCACGCCGGCCGAGTCGCTGGAGCTGAACGTGCGCGGGGATCTGCCCATGATCTTCCCCACCATCCGCACGCTCGAGTCGCTGCTCCCGTTCAGCGCGCCCGAGGCGGTGCTGGAGGCGTTCCGTGGGCGCGCCATCCCGAGCATCCTGCCGCGGCTGGTGAGCACGCCGCGGGGGGTCGGGATGGAGCTGCCGGGTTAACGAATCGGCCCCCCCGGCCGTCTATTGGTTCCAAGAGCCGGGAAGGAAGCCCGGTTCGCCGAGACCTGAGGAGGATGCGATGAGACACGGATGGATCTACGGAGCACTCACGGCGGCGGCCCTGTCGGCCGCGGCGTGCGCGGACTCGGTCGCCGGGCCGGAGCTCGAGATCGACGCGATCGAGCTCGCCGCTGCGGCGAACCTCGCGGCAGCCGGCCCCGCCCGGGACGGGCTGGGCCTAACGGAAGCGCAGAAGACGGCGATCCATGCGATTGTGGAAGGGATGAAGGCGGCCAACAAGCCGCTGGTGGAGCAGTTCCGGGCCGCCGAGAAGCGGAGCGAGGCCCGTCGGGCGATCGCCCAGCAGATCCGGGCCAACGGCGAGGCCGCACACGCCAAGATCCTCGCGGTGCTGACCGCGGAGCAACGGGCCAAGCTCGAGGCGCTCCGCGCCCAGCGCCCCGCCCGTCCGCCGCGGCCGGGTCGGCGGGGCTAGACCCGCGGGGGGGGGCGGGCCGTGCGCTACATCCTGCGATAGCGCGGCCCGCTCCCCCCCTCGCGCGGCGTCCAGCGCGGACCCAGCACGTCGGTGGCCTTGCAGTCCACGCAGTTGGGCGCGTTCACGATCAGGCGGTCGCCGTCCCGCTCGTAGACCCCGGCGGGGCACAGGTGCGTGTACAGCTCGGCGTCCTCCGCGCTCACGTCCTCGCCGACGATGAGATGGGAGGGGATGTCGTCCCGCGTCTGGTTTCCCGACTTGTAGACCGCGTCCACCTTCGAGATGGTGAGCTTGCCGTCGTACGCGACCTCGACCTCGGGGCCGAAGCGGCGCGGCTCGGCGGCGTCCTCGGGAACGCTCATGCGGCGGCCGAAGGCGGCCCCGCCCGTCAGCGTCATCAGCCCCGCGCGAATGCCGCCCCCGATGAACCCCTTCTTGAACGCGAGCCGCATGTTGCGCGTGCGCTTCAGGTCCTCCATCACGTAGCTCGCGTCGAGCGCCTCGGTGTACGAGCTGAGCCCCGCGGCCGAGCTGTCCCCCGCCTTGAGCGCGCGGAAGATCGCGCGCGCCGCCTCCATCCCCGACTGCATCGCGTAGTGAATCCCCTTGAGCGAGGGGACGTCCACCAGCCCGGCCGCGTCGCCCACGATCAGACAGCCGTCGCCGTGGCGCCGCTCGGGCACCGACCAGAAGCCGCCTTCGGGGATGGTCTTGGCACCCCACTCGACCAGCTCGCCGCCCTCGAGCAGCGGGCGGAAGAGCGGGTGGAGCTTCATGCGTTGGAGGAGCCGGTGCACGTCCAGCCGCGCGTTGTGGTAGTCGAGCCCCACCACCAAGCCGAGCGCGGCCAGCCCGTCGCCCATCGGATACAGGAAGCTGCCGCCGAAGGCGTCGCTGGGGAGCGGCCAGCCCATGGTATGGATCACCCGGTCGAGCGGCTTCTTGATCTCCCACAGCTCCTTCACGCCGAGCGCGTAGATCTGCGGGTTGGCGGAGCGAATCCCCTGCCAGGACAGCCACCCCTGCGTGAGCAGGCCCCGCGTCCCCTCGGCCAGCACGGTGACCTTGGCGGTCAGGTCGGTCGGTGGCTCGCCCCCCTGGCCGCTGCGGTCCTGTCCGGACGGGACCGTGCGGACCCCGATCACGCGCTTCCCGTCCACGAGCAGGCTCGCGACCGGGAAACCGGCCAGCACGTTCACGCCCAGCTCCTCCGCTTTGCCGCCGAGCCAGCGCACGATCTCGCACAGCGACGCCACGTGATTGCCGTGGTTGTGCATGGTGGGCGGGGTGGGGATGCGGTAGGCGCTCCCCTCGGTCATCACGTAGACCGCTTCGTGGGTCACCGCCCCCCGGAAGGGCAGCTCGCCGTCGGGCACGTCCGGGAACAGCTCGCGCAGCGCGCGCGGATTGACCACCGCGCCCGAGAGGCAGTGCTCGCCCAGCTGGCCGGACTTCTCCAGCACTCCGATCTCGAGCGCTCCGAGCCCTCCCCCCGCTTCGGCGTCCGCCCGCGCGAGTCGCGCGAGCTCGATCGCGCCCGCGAGTCCGGCCGGCCCGCCGCCCACGAACAGCACGTCCATGGGCACCGCCTCGGCGGCGGGCGGCGCGGCGCGGATGATGCGGTCCATCGGCAGGGGGGGCTGGTGCGCGGACGGCCGCACGACGCCACGGAGCTTCGTTTCGCTCACTTCGTCTCCTTCGCTTGGATCGTCGCTCAAGGCCAGGACCCCGGCCCCCCGCCGGGGGTACGGCTCGCTTCATCCGGCTCCCCCTCTCCGCTCCATCCCGCCCCTTCATGACGCCTCATCGTCCCCGCAATCTCGGCGAGCTCAAAGCCGCCGGCTACAAATCCCGCACGATCAAGGACGAGGTGCGCGCGAATCTGGTGCGCAAGCTGCGCGCCAGCGAGCGCCTCTTCCCCGGGATCGAGGGCTACGACGAGAGCGTCGTGCCGCAGATCGTGAACGCGCTGCTCGCGCGCCACGACTTCATCCTGCTCGGACTGCGCGGGCAGGCGAAGAGCCGGATCCTGCGCCAGCTGGTGGACTTCCTCGACGAGGAGATCCCGATCCTGGCCGGGAGCGAGGTGAACGACGATCCGCTGCGTCCGATCTCCAAGTACGCCAAGCTCTTGATCGACGAGAGCGGCGACGATGCGCCCATCGCCTGGGTGCACCGCGACCACCGCTTCGTGGAGAAGCTCGCCACCCCCGACGTCACGATCGCCGACATCATCGGCGACGTGGACCCGATCAAGGCGGCGCGCGGCGGCCACATCCTGGCGGACGAGCTGACCATCCACTTCGGGCTGCTCCCGCGCGCCAACCGCGGCATCTTCGCGATCAACGAGCTGCCCGATCTCGCCGGCAAGATCCAGGTGGGGCTCTTCAACATCCTCCAGGAGGGGGACGTGCAGGTGAAGGGCTACCCGATCCGGCTCGCGCTCGACGTGCTCATGGTGTTCACCGCCAATCCCGAGGACTACACGGCGCGCGGCAAGATCATCACTCCGCTCAAGGACCGCATCGGCGCCGAGATCCGGACCCACTATCCGGAGGCGGTCGAGACCGGGATGGCGATCACCCGCCAGGAGGCGTGGACCGCGCGCGAAGGCCTGTGCGTTGAGATCCCCGACTTCGTGGCCGAGACCGTCGAGCGGGTGGCCTTCCTGGCGCGCGAGGACAAGCGCATCGACCAGCGCTCGGGGGTGAGCCAGCGGCTGCCGATCACCGTCACCGAGAGCATCGTCTCCAACGCCGAGCGGCGCGCGCTGCAGCACGGGGAGGACCGGGTGGTGCCGCGCGTCGCCGACCTTTACGCCGCTCTTCCTGCCATCACCGGCAAGATGGAGCTCGAGTACGAGGGAGAGATGCACGGGTCCGACAAGATCGCGCGCGAACTGATCCAGGCCGCCGCCCAGCGCACCTTCCACGACCGAGCCGGCGGCGCGGACGTGGATGACATCGTCGAGTACTT
>CAXNGW010000013.1:0-20327 GCA_964201975.1 Longimicrobiales bacterium
GCTGGTGCGCGGCCACGCGGCGTGGGCCTTGGGGAGGATCGCATCGGCCGCGGCGCGGGCCGCGCTCGCGAAGGGGCTGGGGCGCGAACGCGATCCGATGGTGCGCGAGGAGATCGAGAGCGCGCTCGCGGGTGCGGCTTAGGGAGCCGCTTCCATCGCGGCCACGCACTGCACGAACAGGTCGAAGCGGCCCTCGTCGGAGCCGATCACGGCCGCCTCGTTGACCCGGCGCTCCGCAGCAGTCCCGATGGCGATCCCCGTGTATGGGGTGAAGAAGCAGTCGGTATCGGCGAGCCGCAAGCGCAGCGCCGCCTCCGCGGGCGCGTCCCGCGGCTCGGGGGTGCGCACCCATCCGGCGGCGCGGAGCTGGTCGTACAGGAGGGCCGACTGGGCCGCCATCCCGAGCGCCATCCCGCCGGCGGCGGTCACGCTGCAGCCCGGGAGGATCTTGTGCGTCCGCCAGTCGTCGATCGTGTCGCGCTCGGTCTCCGCCACCATGCCGAAGTCCTCGGTCAGGAAGCGCTGGACGGGCCCGCAGCGCTGAACGTCCTGCGCTCCCGCTTCGGTGCCGGCTCCGGCGCATCCCAATAGCGCCGCCACCACAAGACACAGGGGGAGTTGGAGCGGGAGCGGCCTCGGCATGGTCTTCCTCGGAAGCGGAAGGGGTGGAGGGCTGCAAGATAACTGCGCGGTCCGGGGCTGGGGGAGGCGACCGCCCGCGCCACGCACCCGTCCCGGGAGAGGCCCTACACGGGGAGAGGGGGAACCCCGACGCTGGGGACGTTGCCAATCGGGGCCCTTTCCCCGAATTTGAACGGCCCACACACATGATTCTCGACCCCGAGCACCCTCGGGGGCAGAGCCGACAGAACACAGGAGGAGACGATGGTTGGCCGCGGGTTGTTCTTGACGGCTCTGGCTCTGCTGAGCCTGAGTGCCCCCCGGGTGGTCCAGGCGCAGGCGACGACGCCCCCGGCGACGCCGGCAGCGGCCGCACCGATGGCTCCGCTGGACCCGAAGATCGTAAGCTTCGCAAAGCTCCACGCGCAGCTCAACGCGACGCGCGACGAATTTTTCGCCAAGCTGGGTCGGACCCACGACGACCAGGCGAAGGCCGCTCTGCGCGAGGAGCTGAATAAGCGGATCACCGAGATGCTCACTCAGCACAGCATGACACAGCAGGAGTACCAGCGTCAGATTTTCGTGATCAGCTCGGACGCCGCGCAACGTGGGGTGTTCGAGAGGGCGTTGAAAGAGGCCCAGGCCGCAGCGGCTCTCTGATCTGCTGAGTTTTACGAACCGCGGCGGTCCGCTCGGCGGGCCGCCGCGGTTTCTTTTGTGGTACGCCCGGCATGGGCGGTAGTCAGGAGGTGAAAGTCCTCTCGGGACCTGGTCGCGGGGACCGAAGCGAACCGCAAGGCGTCGCATCGCGAGGTCGGCGCTGAAGGAAGCGGAGTAGCGAAGTCGCGAGCCGACGAACAGAAATCGGATATGAGGCGCTGCCGACTGGGGCGAGCGGGCCACTGACCGCGAAGCTCCTGCGACCAAAGGGAAGCGGCGTAGATCCGGCGGTTGTGCGACGAAGGCCATCGTTCTTATCCGGGGAGATCTCGCGTGCGCCTGAAAGGGCGACGTGGTGGGCTGCGCTGGGATGCTTCTGCCACGGAGCGAGAAGTCAGCAGAGGCCGTGGTAGCCGAACTGCCGCTGCGGGAGGCGGGGAGGCGAAGGGCCGAACGGAGAGGAGAGCGGGTCCGCCTTGAGCCGTGGGAAGGCCATGCGCCAGAAGTCCAGACAATTGGAGCTCCTGCCGGAGGATAGGGGTGAAGCCCCGAACGTAAGGCAGAGCGGCGAAGCCGGACGTGCGGCGAGGGGAGAGGTGCGCTCGGGAGTCGGCCACGAGGCACTGATGGAGCTCGTGGTCGAGCGCGAGAACTGCCTGCGGGCACTCAAGCGCGTGCGGCAGAACAAGGGCAGTCCGGGGGTGGACGCGATGACGGTGGAAGAACTATCCGAGCACCTGTGGGCGCATTGGCCCGCGATCCGACAGCAATTGCTGGAGGGCAGCTACCAGCCCATGCCGGTGCGGCGTGTGGAGATTCCAAAGAGCGGGGGCGGGGTCCGGCAACTCGGGATCCCGACCGTGCTCGACCGCTTCATCCAGCAGTGCCTGCTACAGGTGCTGCAACCGATCTTCGATCCGACTTTCAGCGAGCACAGCCACGGCTTCCGGCCGGGGCGCCGAGCGCACGATGCTGTGCGCGAGGCGCAGAATTACATCCAGGCCGGAAGGCGGTGGGTCGTGGACGTGGATCTGGAGAAGTTCTTCGACCGGGTCAACCACGACGTCTTGATGGGCAAGCTGGAGAACCGGATCGGCGACCGGCGTCTGCTCGGGATCATCCGCCGCTACCTCGCGGCCGGCATCATGGCCGACGGAGTGGTGGTGGAGCGGCACGAGGGCACGCCGCAGGGCGGGCCTTTGTCGCCGCTCCTGGCGAACGTGCTGCTGGACTCGGTGGACAAGGAATTGGAGCGACGTGGGCACGCCTTCGTTCGCTACGCCGACGACTGCAACGTGTACGTGCGGTCTCGGCGCGCAGGAGAACGGGTGATGGAAGCCCTGCGGAGGCTGTACGCGGAGCTTCGGCTTCGGGTCAACGAGGACAAGAGCGCGGTGGCGCGAGTGTGGGACCGGAAGTTTCTGGGCTACAGCTTCTGGGTGGCCAAGGGACGGACGATCAAACTCCGCGTCGCAGCCAAGGCCCTGGGCGCATTCAAGGAGCGCGTCCGGGGGATCACGAATCGGACGGGCGGTCGGAGTATGGAACAGGTCGCAGGAGAACTGCGCAGTTACCTGTTGGGTTGGAAGCAGTATTTCAGCCTGTCAGAGACCCCACGCATCTTCGAGGACCTGGACCAGTGGATCCATCGCCGGCTGCGGATGCTCCAGCTCAGACAATGGAAGTGCGGACCGACCGCTTACCGGGAACTGCAACGCCGTGGAGTTGGCGGCGCAGCGCTCTGGATCGCGGCGCGGTACGCACGGAACTGGTGGCATCTCGCAGCGCATAAGGCTCTGCACTTCGCCCTGCCCGGCGCATACTTCGAAAGTCTCGGAGTACCGCGCCTGGGTCCACCGCACTGACCTCAACTTTCCGAACCGCCGGATGCGGACCCGCATGTCCGGTGGTGTGGGAGGGGAAGGGCCGGGATCACCGGCCCTCCCCTATCCCGATCCTAGCGGTTCGCCCGCACCCGTTCCAGCAGCTCGATCAGCATGCGGACCCCTTCCTCCGGCAGCCCCTGCAGTGAGGCCGCGTCGGCGTCCGCCACCGGCTGGTCCAGCTCGGCCAGCAGGTCGAGCCCCGCCGGCGTGATCGAGCAATGGACCCTGCGCCGGTCCTCCCGGCAGCGCTGCCGTGCGACCAGGCCCTTCTCCTCCAGGCGGTCCATCAGGCGCGTGATCCCGGGGGTCGATTCGATCATTCGCTCCCCGATCTCGAGCGCCGGGAGCGGAGCGGGGTGGGAGCCTCTGAGGATGCGGAGCACGTTGTACTGCTGGAACGTGATCCCGCGTCCCCCCACCAGGGCTCCGAGACGGCGGCGGATAACGTCGGCCGTCTTCAGGATCGCCAGCTTGGCTTCCTGCGCGGGGCTTCGGAAGGGACGCGTCTGCTTGATTTCGCGCTGGAGCCCGGACTCGTTCACGGAGAAGGGCTACGGGAAAACTGTTGATGCATCGAGCTTCGCCGATGGTGCAGCGCGTGGACTGGGCCCCAACTCACTCTTGAACGCGCGTGACCCGATCGGCCCTGGGTCCCTTGGTGTCCTGCACGATGTCGAACTCGACGCGCTCACCGGGAGCCAGGGTCTTGAAGCCCGAGCCTTCGATAGCCGAGTGGTGGACGAAGACGTCCTTGCCGCCGCCGTCGGGCTGAATGAAACCGAAGCCCTTGTCGTCCAGGAAGCGAGCGACGGTGCCGGTCTGACGAGCCATGGGGGGGCCCTCCTCTAGGGGTGGTCTTGGCCGGCCGAGATACCGTGCACGAATCGTGCACCTTTCCATCACGGCGCGGGTCTCCGCCGGAGTCCGCAGAGCCGAGGGATATGGATCGCTGTTGGCGGCGCGAATCGCAACTGCGGCGACTCTGCTACCGTCCCGGCCCCAGCAGAACGGCGTTGATGAAGAGCAGCTCGGTGGTCTCCGCGTAGGCGCGGTAATTGGGGTCTTCGGCAAACGCGATCAGCTGGCCCTGGCCCACCGGCTGGTGCATCAGGAACGCCTTGCTGGCCGAGCGGGACGATGAACGCGCCGCGCCCTGGAAGGATGCGGTCGCGGGGCGGCCTAGGGCGTGGGGTGCTTCACGCGCAGAAGGCCTTCCTGAGCCGTGGAAGCCACCAGCTCCCCGTCCCGCGCATAGAAGGTGCCCCGCGAGAACGCCCGCGCGCCGCCGGATGCCGGGCTGTCGATCACGTGCAGGAGCCACTCGTCCACCCGCAGGGGGCGGTGGAACCAGATGGCGTGGTCGAGGCTGGCGAGCATCACGCCGGGGTCGCGGAAGATCAGCCCATGCGGCTGGAGCGCCGCGCCGAGCAACCCGTAGTCGGATGCGTACGCCAGCACGGCATGATGGTCGGTGGGGGCGTCACCCATCGGTCCCATCGCCCTGAGCCATACGCAGCGCCGCGGCTCGCGGGTGCGCAGCTCGAACGGATGGAGCCCGTCCACGGGACGGAAGTCGAGGGGTCGATCCTGCGTGAGGACCGCGCGGAGAGCGGCGGGCAGCTCGTCGGCGCGCTGGCGAAGCAGATCCAGCTCGGCGGGGAGATCCTCCGGCGGGGGCACGTCCGGCATCGGCGTGTGATGCGTCGGGCCCTCCTCCGGGCGGTGGAAGGAGGCGGCCATGCTGAAGATCGCCTGGCCGCGCTGCACCGCGGTGACCCGGCGGGTGGTGAAGCTCTTCCCGTCGCGGATGCGGTCGACCAGGTAGAGCACCGGGATGTCCATGTCCCCAGCGAGCATGAAGTAGCCGTGCAGCGAGTGTGCGAGGCGATCGTCGGGCACGGTGCGGGCCGCCGCGACCAGCGCCTGCGCGAGCACCTGTCCCCCGAAGATGCGGCCGGTGCCGAGGTCCCGGCTGTGGCCGCGGAAAACGTCGAGCTCGATACGCTCCAGGTCGAACAACGCGATCAGGTCGGCGGCGGTGTAGGGCATTGGGTCGCGCGCGGCGGTGAGGGCTCTACTGCACGATGCGGAAATTGAAGAGCGGGGTGCTCAGCGTACCCCACAGGCGGAGCCAGAGCGGCAGCGCCATCTCGGTGCCGCGGGCGGAGCTGATCGGACCGAGGTCGACCACGTGGCGCCAGCCGAGCGTTTGTCCGACCACGCCCAAGCCGAGGATTCCGATCTTCATCGCACGCTTCCATCACAGGTGGATCCCCTCCCGTCCCTGCCATGATAGGCGGGGGCCGTCCGTCCGGCGACGGCGCGCCGGACCCGGCCCGTGGGCGAGAGTGCACCCTCGCACTCCGGTCCACCGCACCCGGACCCGAGCGCTTCCTCCAGCAGGAGATGGGGCGGGAGCACGTATGTCTGCCCGATCTGTCAGCTGCTGGGCTGAAGATCAGGGCGCCGTCACCGCGACCGGTTGAGCGCCGCGGCGCACGTCCGCACGCGTGGTCAGCTCCTCTTCCATCTTGTCGAACTATTCGAGCAGCGCGTCCGCGCTCGCCTCGGAGTAGAGGATCGGGAACCCTCCGCGCTCCCGCACCCAGTCCGCGTCCGCGGCGTCGAACACGCGCACCAGCACCGGCAACCCGCGGGCCAGCTGCAGCAGCGCCGCGCTGTCGCGCGGGCGACGGATGGTCGAGATCACCACCCGGGCCCGGTCCGCGCCCGCGCGCTCGAGGACCGAGCGCTCGGCGGCGTCGCCGCGGATGGTGCGGAGGCCGGCGTCTCGGACCACCGCGAGGACCGCCGGGTCGTCGTCCACCACGACGGTGTCCACGCCCGCGATCACCAGGTCCTCGAGCAGCGGCATCCCAGTCGAGCCGGCGCCCAGCAGGAGCACGTGGCCGCTGGGCGGCGTCGCGGTCGAGCGATGGCGGCGGGACGGGTGGAATCGCACGAGCCAGCGCGCCACTCGGTCGGTGGCGAGGAACGGCGTCGCGAGCATCGTCCCCATCGTGACCAGCGTGATGAGCGTGAAGACGCCCTGGTCGATGTGCCCCTCGAGGACGCCGGCGAGCCCGATCACGAGCGACATCTCGCTGGTCTGGGAGAGCAGGAGGCCCGCCTCGATTGCCGACTTCGCGGGGAAGCCGGCGCGCTCCGCGAGCCCGGTCACCAGCGGCACCGTGATCACCACCACCAGCGCTCCCAGCGTCGCCGCCTGAACCAGCTGGGCCGTCGAGGGCAGCTGCACCAGGGCGCCCAGGGCGGTGAAGAAGAGCGCGCTGAAGAAGTCGCCGACCGGCGCCAGCTCGGGTCGCACCACGCCGTTCACCGGGAAGCGGGCGAGCGCGACGCCCGCGAGAAAAGAGCCGACTACCGTCGGCAGCCCCATCCAAGATCCCAGCGCCAGGAAGGCGAAGAGAAGCGACAGCGTGCCGAGCAGGACCAGCTCGGATTCCTCGGCCAGGCGGAGGAGGAGCGGCGCCCCCCGCGCGCGGACCGCCACTGCGAGCGCGCCCAATGCCGCGACCGCGGCCAGGCCGCGGAGGGCGTCGGCCCAGCCGCCCCCTACCGCACTCAGGAGCGGGATCGAGCCCAGCACGAGCAGATCCTGAAGCAGTAGCACGCCCAGGACGAGGCGTCCGAAGGGCTCGTACATCCGCCCGCGGATCTGGAGCAGCCGCACCCCCACCAGCGTCGAGCTTCCGGCCATCGCGACCGCGAGGTACGCCGCCGCGCGCGTCCCGAATCCGAGACCGACGGATGCTACGTAGCTCGCGCCCGCCAGAATCGCGAAGTGGATGCTGCCCACCAGGAGCGCGGCGCGGGTCTGCGCCCTCATCCGGCGCGGATCGAGCTCCAGGCCGGACTGGAAGAGAAGGAACGAGGCGCCCAGAACGAGCGCGTCCTCGAGCAGCGCCGAGTCGGGCGGCGCAATGCGGGACAGCGCGACCCCCAGCAGCAGGAGCAGGGGGATCGCGGGCAGGCCGAGGCGGCGGGCGATGAGGTGCGCGATCGCGGCGGCGCACAGGAGCAGCGCGACGCCCTGCATCAGCCCATGACCCCGAGACGGTGCAGCTCCACCTCGACCAGGCGGATCCCGTCCACCTTCGAGATCATCACATGGTCGACCCCCAGCTCGAGCAGCTCGTCGGCGAGCGAGGGGTCGAAGGCGTGTACGCTGATCGGGATGTACATGCGGGTGCAGCGGTAGGCGAGGAGTGCGTTGGTGTCCTCGATCCGGGGCGCCGCGACCACGAGCTTGGCGCGTTCCACCCCCGCCTCGCGCAGCACCGCCGCGCTGTCCGCGCTGCCGAATACGGTCACGGCGGGCAGGCCGGCGAGCTTGGTCGGGTCGGTGTCCACCGCAACCACCCGCTCCCCCCGCGCGGCGAACCCACTCACGATGAGCCGCCCCAAGGTGTTCATGCCGACCACGACGATGTGGCCGGACGGGGTGTGGTCCGGGACCAGACTCGGTGCCGACGGATCGGCCGCGCCGCGGACCCGCGCGACCAGCGCCGGCGCCGCCGGCACGATCACGGCGGACACGCCGATCGTCACTAGTCCCACGAGGGCGGTGAGCGCCTGTAGCTGCGGACTCTCGGTCAGGCCGCTGGCGACGGCCAGTCCCACGAGGATGAATCCGAACTCGCTCATCTGGCCCAGGGTGAGGCCGGTCAGGAGCGCGGTCCGGCGATCGCCCGACCGGCGGAGCACGAGTCCGGCAACCAGCGCCGGCTTGAAGAGCAGCACGAAGGCCGACAGGACCAGCGCCTGAGGCCACACGGTCATGGCGGCGCCGACGTCCATGCCCGCGCCCAGCGACACGAAGAAGACAGCGAGGAAGAAGTCGGCCAGCGGGCGCACGCGGCGCGCGAGCTCGTGCGCGTAGTCGAGTTGGGCCAGCGCGAGCCCCGCGAGAAACGCGCCCAGCTCGATCGAGGCGTGCAGCCACTCCGCCCCGAGGATGAGGAGGAAGCACCAGGTGAGGCTCACCACGAACAGCGTCTCGCTGGAGGGCGCGATCCGGTCCAGCAGCCGAGGCAGGAGCCAGCGCGAGGCGGCCCAGGTGGCGCCGCCGAGCGCGGCCATGCCGAGCGCCGCGCGAACCAGAGCGAGCGAGAGCGCCCCTATTTCCGCGGTCCCCTCGGTCGCGAGCCCGCCGGGGAGGGTCAGCACCACGGCGACGATGACGTCCTGCACGAGCAACACCCCGATCGCCAGGCGCCCATGCGCGGAGCCGACGCCCCCGGCGCGGTCGAGGAGCAGGACGGCGGTGGCCGCCGTCACCACCAGACCGAGGTCGACGAGGATCGGAAAGCTTCTCATTTCTTTCCCGCCCTAACCGCTTCCCCTGTATCCTTTCCCGATGGCCAAGCGATCTGCGCGCGGGAACCGGTCTGCTTCTCGGCTCCCCTCCTTCCTCAACCGACTAGGCACGCCGCTCGGGTTCGCCGTGGCGGCGGTGTTGGTGATCCTCCTCGCGCTGGGGGCCCGGCTCGCCACGTGGGAATGGATTTTTGGGCATGGCCGCGTGGAGCTGATCCCCTCGGATTCGCACTATTACGTGCGTCTCGCGCGACTCCACCTGGCCGCGGGGGGTCCCGTCGCGTTCGACCCTTTCGTCGGTTTCCCGCGCGTCGCGACGAACGATTGGCCTCCCTTCCACATCCTGCTCGTCACGGTCGCGGTGGCGCTCGCCCCGGATCCGGAGCTCGGGGCAGCGTTCGTCGGGCCCGCGGCCACGCTCCTCTGGCTGATCGCGGTGGCTTGGGTGGGATATCGAGCGGTCGGTCGGGGTCCGACGCTGTTCTGTTTGTTCGTGCTCGCGCTCACTCCCATCCTGATCGAGGCGGGCAAGGTGGGAAACGCGGATCACAACGTGCACGAGGCGCCGCTTGCCGCGATCGTCGTTCTGCTCACCATCCTGGCGATCCGCGGATCGTCCGCCGCCGCCGTGGGGGCAGGCGTGGTTGCCGGAGCCGCGCGGCTTTTCACGACCGTGGGATTCGTCCTGCCGGTCCTCGTCGCAGCCGGTCTCGGCGCCACCGTCCTGGCCCGCAATCCCGCCGAGCGACGGAATCTCCTCGGCGCCGTGGTTCGCGCGGGCGCGGCATGCGCGGGCACGCTGCTCCTGGCGGTTTTCGTTCTCGGCTCTCCGCGAGGGCTCGAGTACGAGGCGCTCACGCTCTTCCATCCGCTGCTCGCGTGCGCGCTCTTCGGCCTCGCCGCGGCCTGGTGCGGCTGGAGCGATCGTCGGCCTGCCGTCGCCTGGGCCGGCCTCGCGACCGGCCTCGCCGGCGTGGTGCTGGTCCCCCAGCTGATGCGCGCCGCGAGCCACCTCGGGCGGAGTGATCCGATGCTCGCCGTGGTCGCGGAGTCGAGGCCGCTCATTGCGGATCCCGTCCTCGCGCTGGCTCTTCTGGGCCCCGCGCTGATCGCACTCCCGCTCGCCTGGGCCGGTGCATACCGAGCCTGGATGAGACATCGGCTCACCGGGGCGGCGCCGGCGCTGGTCGCCACCCTGCTGTTTCTACTGGGTGCGGGCTTTCAGGCCCGCTTCGCGCCGCTGCTCGGGGGAGCTGCTTCTGTGCTGATCCCGCTCGGGCTCGGGTCGCTGATCGGGGGCCTGTCCCCAGGGCGAGCCAGGTGGGCGCTGGCGACCACGGGGGCGGGGTTCGGCGTCCTCCTGCTCCTCTTGATCCCACCACCACCGCCCGCCGCCCCCAGCTGGGCCGAGCAGATCCGGCCGACGCTGTTCTGGATGCGCGACAACCTCCCCCCTGCGGTCCTCGACCCGTACGCTCCTGGGGCCGTCCCGTCCTATGGAGTGCTCGCGCCGTATGACTATGGCCACTTCGTCACGTTGTACGCGGAGCGGCCCGTGCTCGCGTCTCCTTTTTCCCAGACGGATGCGCACGTGGAATCGAACCGCGCGGCCACGGAGATCCTCGAGGATGCCGACGAGGAGCGGGCGTTTCGGCGCGCGCGAGAGCTCGGTCTAGCCTACGTGCTGGCGGCACCGAGCGCGTTGTTCGACGCCGAGACGCCCTCCCCGGATGCCCTCCTCTCTCGGCTCCTGCGGCGCGACTCCTTCGCGCGCTTCCGACCGCTGTTCGTTTCCGCGGAGCGGAACGCGGGGGGTGGTCGGTACGCGACCGTTTTCGAGATCGTCGAAGGAGCGGTCCTGACCGGGTCGGCCGCCCCCGGCGTGCGAGTCGAAGCGCGTCTCGACGACGGATATGCGCGAGCCGCGACAGCGGATGGTTCGGGCAGGTTCGCGATCCGGGTCGCTCGCCCCGGGGAATTCCAGATCCGGGGGGGGGACGCCTCGGGGCTCTGGTCCCTCAGCGAGAGCGATGTGCGAGGTGGGGCCTCGGTCGTCGTGGAGCTGAGGACTCCCTGATCTCCAGCGGAGGCGGTCTTCCTAGGGAACGCGGACGCCGAAGAGAGGGATGCGGATCTCCTCCGGGCCGGGATCGCCGGGCCCACCCGCTCTCGCGGACGCCGCGATGATGATCCCCACGATGAGGCTGGCCCCCCCGGCCACCCCTCCGACGAACAGGGCCGTGCGGGGGGTGCTGAACTCGCGGCGGTCGATGGCCAGGATGTCCGCTGCGGGCACGGGCAGTTCCCGCTCGATGGCAGAGCGGAAAAACCCCTCCTCCCGCACGCCCACCGGGATGCGGAGGAGCACCTGCTCGCCTTCCCGGCCGACGAAGGTGCCCAGCACGGTCTCGTCCACGCGTGAGCCGCGGTCGATCAGCTCCAGCTGGCCCCGGCGGGTGAGGGTCACCCGCACGCTTTCACCCGCCGGGACGGTGGTGAGCTTGGCCGGCGAATACGAGTAGCAACCCGAGAGGAGCGTAGCGGCGGAGAGTAGGGCGACGCCCCGCGTGGTCTTCCGGTTCATCTCGGTTTCCGCTGGTGCGAGACGCGTTGCCGTGCGCTGCCGAACCGGCAGGGGAGCGGCCTTACACCAGGGGGAAGGCTAAGGTTCTGCCCCCCGGGCTTCCCACCTCCGGACCCCTCCCTTTAGATTTCCACACGGTCCCCGGGTGGGACGATCCGCGACAGAACCGAGCAGAATCCGATGGAAATCGTCATGCGTTTTTCGTCCGTACTCGGGCTGGTGCTCCTCGCTCTGGTGGGCGCCACCCCGCCGGCGCTGCGTGCGCAGCAGGCGGCTCCGGCCGCGCAGGCCGTGACCCCGACCGCTCCCGACGCTCAGCTGACGGCCTTCGCCAAGGCTTTTGTCGAGGTCGGGAGGGTGCGTGACAGCTTCGAGGCCCAGTTGGCCATGTTGAAGAACAAGACGCTCGATCACCAGGCGGAGCTCCGGGTGCAGATGAGGGAAAAGGTGGCCGAGGCGATCCAGAGGAATGGCCTCACCGCCGAGGTGTATCGGCGCGTCGAGTACTCGATCACGGTGGACGACTTGCGGCGGGCGGCATTCGACCAGGCGTTGACGGCGCTCGACGGCGCCCAAGGCTGACAACTACAGTTGTAGATGTACAGAACTATAAGGACCGGTTCCATTGACACTGGGGGCCCCGGGTCTATATGACTTACCGTGGTCATTCAGGCGGTCGGCCCCAGCCGGCCCCCCTCGCCGTAGCCAGGGATCGTCCCAGCCAGCCTCCGGCATCTCTCATAGGTTGTTCCACCCCTCGTAGCCGTACGGAGGTTCTATGAAAGGCGACTTCTCTGTTCGGAAGTCTCTTCGCAGGTCCCCGCTGACATGGCGGGCGGCAGTGACCGGCCTGTTCCTGCTCGCCCTCATGACGGTGTTCGCCTCCGCCGTAGACGCCCAGACGGGCGGCCGCATCGTCGGTGTCGTGACCGACGGACAGTCCGGCCAGACGCTCGGTGAGGTGCAGGTCTACATCCCGGGCACCGGCCTGGGCGCGCTCAGCCGCGCGAACGGCCGCTTCATCATCCTGAACGTGCCCGCGGGCACGCACGAGGTGAGGGCGGAGCGGATCGGCCTCGGAGCCGAGACGCAAAGTGTAACCGTCGGCGCCGACCAGGCGGTCGAGCTCAACTTCCAGCTGTCGACCCAAGCTCTCGGACTCGACGAGATCGTCGTCACCGGCACCGCCGGCGCGGCGCGGCGGCGTGAGGTCGGCAGCACCGTGAACCAGATCAACGTCTCGGCGCTCAACGAGAGGCCGACCGACGTGACCAAGCTGCTGCAGGCCGTGGCTCCTGGCGTCGAGGTGACCCAGGGCGGCGGCGGCGCCGGGCAGGGCTCCAAGATCCGGCTCCGCGGCGCCAACACGCTGTCCAACGGCGGCGACCCGATCATCTACGTGGACGGCGTCCGCATGATGACCGGCGCGTTCCAGAACCGCGCCGCGAAGGACCAAAGCAACCGCGCGGCGAACGTCACGCAGAGCCCGCTCGACATGATCAACCCGAACGACATCGAGCGGATCGAGGTCATCAAGGGCTCGGCGGCCACGACGCTGTACGGCACCGAGGCCTCGAACGGCGTCATCCAGATTTTCACCAAAAAGGGTTCCTCGGGCGCGCCGGTGTGGTCGCTCGAGACGCTGCAGGGAACGGCCTGGAGCCAGCGCTTCGGCTTTGGTGACCTGAAGAGCGGCCGCGTGGTGAGCGGCCAGTTCCGGGAATTCGCCGGCGGCGGCACCTCCAAGTTCATCTACATGGAGCCCTGGATCTGCACCGGGCCGTTCCAGTGCGGCCAGTATCAGCCCACCGCCTGGACGCAGAGCTACTCGGCGTCCGTGCGCGGCGGCGGGCAGAACCTCCAGTACTTCAGCTCGGGCGAGTACTTCGACGACCACGGGAACACTCCCAACGACTATCTGGACCGGTGGGCGGCCCGCGGCAACTTCACGTACACCCCGCTGACCGAGCTCCAGATGCAGTGGAACACGGCGTACTCGGTCCAGAATCAGACCAACAGCCCGCAGGGCAACAACGCCGAGGGCCTCGAGCTCAACGTCTTCCGGCAGAACCAGAATTACTTCGCGTCCGGCGAGCCCGACCTCATCAACCTGGTCATGGGGCAGTCGCTGGGTCAGCAGATCGAGCGCTTCACCACGGGCGGCACGGCCACGTACTCGCCGCTGGCGGACATGACCAACCGCTTCACGATCGGTTACGACTTCTCGAATCACGAAACGCGGAACATCCGTCCCTTCGGCTTCTACGCCCATCCCGAAGGGATCATCTACTCTGGGGTGTTCCAGAAGCGCATCCTGACGTTCGACTACGTCGGCTCCTACTCGTTCAACGTCCTCAAGAGTCTGAAGTCGAACTTCTCCTGGGGCGGCCAGGCCGTGGGCGACGAGGCGCGTCTGGTCGAAGGCAACGGCTCGGGCTTCCCCGGCGCCGCGATCCCGACCGTCAACTCGGCCGCTCAGAGCCGTGGCTACGAGGAGCGCTCCCGGGTCTGGACCGCCGGGTTCTTCCTGCAGAACGTGTTCGACTTCAACAACAAGTACTTCCTGACCCTCGGCACGCGGGTGGACGGCAACAGCTCGTTCGGCTCGGGCTTCGGCCTGCAGGTCTACCCGAAGGCGAGCGTCTCCTGGGTGGCCAGCGACGAGGGCTTCTGGAGTCCGTCCTGGGGCAGCGTGAAGGTGCGCGCCGCCTACGGGAAGGCAGGCCGGGCGCCGGGCGCCTTCGACGCCGTCCGCACCTGGACGAACACCCCGATCGTCGGTCAACCGGCGTTCATTCCGGAGAACGTGGGCAGCCCCGACCTCGGCCCCGAAGTCACGACCGAAATCGAGGGGGGCCTGGACGCGGCCTGGGTGGAAGACCGGGTCCGGCTCGCTTTCACCTACTACCGGCAGATGACCAACGACGCGCTGATGAACGTGCGCCAGATGCCGTCCACGGGCTTCACCAACAACCAGCTCTCGAACGTCGGCAGGATCAAGAATTGGGGCTCGGAGACGTCGCTGGACATCGCGGCCCTGCGCGCCGAGAACTACGGGCTGGACCTGAACCTGGCCTTCTCGCGGAACCAGTCGCTGGTGCTGGAGCACACCGAGCCGATCAACATCGGCCGGTCGATCTCCTGGTCGAACGTGACCGTGATCAAGAATCCGGACGCGCTGACCAAGACGTCGGCGGATGTGCCGGTGTGCCTGGCCACGACGGCGGCGGACAAGCCGTGCCGCCAGACCCTCCAGTACCTCGGGCCGAACCTCCCCATCAATACGTTGAGCGGCTCAGTGGCGGTGCGCCTGCCGATGAACATCTCGCTGTCGATGCGCGGCGAGTTTCGCGGCGGCAACGTCGTCGACGGGCTGAACCCGATGGCCACCGGCCGCTCGGTGCGGTCGCCGCTGTGCACGCCCTACTACACGAACAACGACGACGTGACGATCAAGAACGACGGCTCGGTGCCGGCGATCTGGATGGCGCGCTGCACGCCGTCGCTCGCCACCGGCTACACCATCTCCGGGAACTACGCGAAGCTGCGCGCCTTGACCGCGACGGTGCCGATGGACTTCGCGTTCCCGGATAAGGTCCAGAGCTCCACGCTGACCCTCTCGCTCAACAACTTCTACACCTGGTCGAAGGATAGCTGGTGGGGGACGTACGGCTTCGAGAACTTCGGGAACGCCGGCATCGCGGCGACCGGCCTCGGCGCCACCGGCATCAGCGGTAACGAGCGCATTCCCGCCCCGACCACGTTGCGCGCTTCGCTGCGCGTGACCTTCTGACAGGTGAAGGACCAAACCATATGAAAACGAAATCTATGAACCATGATAAGAAGCACCGCCGCGGTGCGCAGTTCGCCGCGGCGGTCCTGGGGGTCGTCTTCGCTGCGGGTTGCGAGGTGACCAACCCAGGGCCGGTGTCCGACGAAGCGCTCATCCTCGAGGCCGCGCAGCAGGGCTTCGTGAACGGCGCGAAGGAGCGGCTGACCGAGGCGCTGGGTCAGGGCGCGTACAGCACCGCCTTCATCTCGCGCGAGCTGTTCCCCGGCGGGACGACGGGTTCGTACGGCCAGGGCGTGAACGTCCAGGCCGGCAGCATGAATTGGAACGAGTCGGGCAACAACAGCCTGTACCCCAACCTCCAGCAGGCGCGCTGGATCGCGGAGGAAGCGATCCGGCGGCTCACGGAGGCCAAGGGCTCGGCGCAGCTCCTGGCCGAAGCGCGCGTTTATGCCGGATACGCCAGTCGCATGCTCGGCGAGAACTACTGCGAGGCGGTGATCGACGGCGGCGCGCTCCAGCCGGGCGCGACGTACTTCACGCGGGCGCAGGACCATTACACGCAGGCGATCGCGCTGGCACCCAATACGACCGCGGGCAATCTCATCAAGAGCGCGGCGTACGCGGGACGGGCTCAGGTGCAGGTGTGGCTGAAGGACTGGGCCGGCGCTGCGGCCGCCGCGGCCATGATCACCGACCTGAACTACCGGTTCGATCAGCCGATGGATTTCTCCACCGGCTCGAACCCCAACCAGCGCAATCACCTGTACTTCGGGGCGTCCAGCACGCCTTACCGGTCGTATTCGGTGAAGCACACGTTCTACGACCAGTATTACACCGACACCGGCGATCCGCGGACGGCGTGGATCAAGTACACGCTTCCGAGCGACACGCTCTGCGTGGGCTCGCTCCAGGGCTACGGCCGGGTGCCGTGCCTGCGCCCGTGGAAGTACAAGAGCGAGAACGACGCGATGCGGTTGTCGAGCGGGCGCGAGATGCGCCTGATCGAGGCCGAGGCGATGCTGACGGCCGGCAACATTGCTGGCGCGATGGCCAAGATCAATCAGGTGCGCACCAGCATCAAGAGCGACAAGGCCGGCAACCCCGCTCTCGCTGCATGGCCGGTTCCGGCGACGCTCGCCGAGGCGTGGACGCTGCTCAAGCGCGAGCGCGGCATCGAGCTGTGGCTGGAGATGCGCCGCATGGGCGACCAGCGCCGCTGGGACGAGGGCAACGTTCCGGGGAGCTACGAGCTGCCGAACTATGAGGGGACGCTCGGGACCAAGGCGGCCCTCTTCCGGCAATACCTGCGGGGCCGTCCGGTTCAGGTGGACGGGGCGGAGTCCGTCACCCCGCGCCAGCTCTGCTACAACATCTCGGACGTCGAGCGCAACGCGAACCCGAACATCGACGACCACGCCGGCTGAGGATCCTCCAGGATCCGCACCGTTTCCGAACGGAACGCCGCCGGGGGCCGTCAGGCCTCCGGCGGCGTGTTTTTTTTCGCCTCTGGCCGTACGTGCGGCCTTCTAGTCAGTTTGGGCCCGCCCGTCCGGATCCTCACCACCCTCTGACGTCATGCCGCTCACCCGCCCACGGTTGGGGACCGCCTGCTGGGTCGGTGGGCTCCTCCTCACCGTGGCTGTGGTCGGGTGGGACAGCGACCAGCGGCTCGACAGCATCGCGGCGGTCACGGCGGCGCCCGTGAGTGGGATCTCGCCCCCGGCACCCGATCCCGACTCGCCCACAGGCTACGTTGGGGGCCAGCACCGTCTGATTCTGCCGGCCATCGACGGTTACCATTGGCTGCTCCAGACCGAGCGGATGATGGGTGGCGGGGGCCTCAGGGTGAGGAGAGCGGAGTACGACGACGCGCCCGCCGGTCGCGAGGTGCATTGGTCCGGCGTGATGCGTTGGTGGGGAGCCGGGATGGCGGTGGCGTACAGGGCGACGCATCCGACCCTGACTTCTTCACAGGCACTCGAACGTGTAGCTCCCTGGGCGAACACGCTCGCGCTGATCGTCGTCCTCGTCGCCCTCGTTCCGGTTCTCGCCGGGCGACTCGGGGGACCCGCGGCCGGACTCTTCGCCGTTGGCACCTTCGCGGTTTTCCCCTTCTACGAGTACTTCGTGGTGGGATACTTCGACCACCACGGAGTGGCGACGATGGCGAGCGCCGTGGCGGTTCTGCTGCTGGGCGCAGGTGGAGCCGGATGGGGGAAGGGGGGATACGACGCCGCAGCACGACGATGGCTCGCCGCCTCGGCGGTGCTGGGAGGGACGGCGCTCTGGGTCAATGCGGCGACGG
Source organism: Longimicrobiales bacterium (assembly GCA_964201975.1). GTDB lineage: Bacteria > Gemmatimonadota > Gemmatimonadetes > Longimicrobiales > Gaopeijiaceae > UBA2988. The sequence continues at coordinate 17,190 of CAXNGW010000013.1, forward strand.
CTGTCCCAGTGTTGATCGGCATCGGCGTCGGCGCTCTGCTGAGCGTCGCGTGGCTCGGCCCTTCCGTGCCCGCGGACGCGCTCTGGCGGAGCGACCCTCGGCTGTGGCGGTGGTGGGGGCTGGTGGGGGGGGCGATCAGTCTGGCGTTCTATCTCCTCGAGTACTTCCCCGCTCACATGGACATGCGGTTGGAGGTGAACCACCCCTTCTATGCGCTCGCGTGGGTCGGCGCCGGGGATTTCATCTGTCGCGTCGGGGAGCGGAAGGGGTCGCACTCGCCCGGGCGTCGGTGGTGGCTCACCCTCGACGCGGCCGCGGTGCTGCTCCTGCCGGCCGTGATTCTCGCCACGGGCACGCGCACGTTCCTGATTTCCGATCCGTTCCTCTTCACCCTGCACCAACGCTATATCGTCGAGTTCCTTCCGCTGGCCGGCCAACTGTTGCAGATGACCCCCGGAGAGGTCGCAGGCCGCCTGAGCCCGGCTCCTCTCGTGATCCTGCCTGTGGCCGCCTGCTTGTGGGCGACCCCAATAGAGAGGATCGGCCGGTGGGGGTGGCGGGCATTCCTCGTCGCAGCTGTTGCGGTGGGCGCCGCGTTCGCCCATCTCCTGCTCCGCGGTCTGATCGGGGGCCAGGGTCCACTGGTCGCGCTCGCCGATGCCTTCGTGGTGGGACTGATGTGCGCACCTTTTCTCCTCCGCGGCCGGAATGCGGTCGAATCCCGCGAGAGCGCGGTGTTCGCCGTGGCGCTGGCACCCACGGTCCTGCTCCTCGCCATGTCGATGGCTCAGGTGCGGTGGGTAGGCGTTGCCGCCGCCCTCGCCCTCGTGACGATCGTCCTGGCCGCGGGGCTGTTGGTGCCTGCCGGCTCGGGCCTGGCATGGACCCGTTCTCGGCGGACAGCGGCCGCCGCTCTGCTCCTGGCCACCCTCCTCGCATCGCCCGTCGCTTCGTCGCGGCTGCCGCTGGCCCGGACCGACGGCCCGCAACAACTGGCGCGGGACGCGGCGCATTGGTTGAGGAGGCGGGTGGACAACGACCCCGCGGTGGTATTCGCGAGCCCAAACGCAACCACCTGGCTCACGTACTTCGGGGGCTTTCCGGGGGTCGGCACGCTGTACTGGGAGAACCTCGAGGGGCTACGCGCCGCCGCCGCGATCTATACCGCGCCGACGGCCGATTCCCTCCGCACACTCCTGCGCGAGCGAGGGGTGACGCACCTCGTGCTCTTTCCCTGGGATCAGGGGCTGGAGCTGCTCCGGGCCGCCCGCGCCGACGCTCTGGGCGGCCCCCAGGAGCCCGCTGGGTTCCTTCCGACGCTGACGGGCACGCTCAGGGGATCCGCAGAGGCCCAGCCCACTCCGGGTTGGCTCGTGCCCCTACCTTACCCCCCACCCGCCATCGCTGCGTTGGGACACCCCTCGGCCATCATCCTCGAGGTGGTGCCCGATCAGGATCCCGAAGTGGGGCTTGTCGCCCTGGCGCGGTACTACCAGGCAATCCGCTCACCCGACCGCATCGAATCCAGCCTCAGCGCCTCGTTGGGGGTGCGCCCGACCGTCCCGGCGTGGGCGCTTCTCGCTCAGATGCATGCGGCGCGCGGCGAGGTGGAGCTCTTCGCGGGTGCGCTCCGCTCGCTGCGGCTCGCCGTGGCGAACACGAGTAGCCTCGAGGTGGGGGATCGGGTCGACGCCGCGGTCGCATTCGCCATCGGACGCGATGGGGAAGCGGCGGCCGAGCAGCTCGACCGGGCTCTTCAGGAGGCGGATGACCGGCAGTTGAGGCGCCTGTCCGAGGACCAGCTCGCGTTCCTCGTGCGCCTGAGCCGTCAACTGGGAATCGACCGCAGCCACGGCGAGATGGTGGCGGCGGCGGAGTCGCTCCTCCCCGCCGCCCCTCGCTGAGAACCCTTCAGTCCTCGAGCGGGAAGGGGACGCTGTATTCCTGGCTCAGAGCCCTCAGCTCGCCCAAGGTGGCATCGTCAATCTTGATCCCCTCCACCCGGTTCTTGAGCGCCGTGCGGTGCTCCGGCTCCCCAGGGATCAGGATCTCGTCGTAGCCGGGCCGCCGCCGGCGCGTCCTGATCGTGTCGATGGTGGCGTCGATGCGGGCCTTGAACTCGTCGAGGTCCATGAAGGCTTCGATGTCGAGCAGGCAGAAGAAGTGCCCCACGTCCTGCTTGCGGTCCATGTGCTTGTACATCGAGCCCACCGCGCCGCCGATGGCCGCCCCGGAGAGGATCGACGAGAACGCTTCGACCATGAACGCGAGCGCGTAACCCTTGTGTCCGGCAAGGGTGAGCACGGCACCGGCGAGGGCGGCGTTGGCGTCGGTGGTGGGACTCCCCTCCGCGTCGATGGCCCAATCGGAGGGAATCGCCTCACCCCGCTTGGCGGCAGCGACGATGTTGCCACGGGCCACGACCGACGTCGCGAGGTCGATCTTGGCCGGGAAGCCTTTCCCGGTCGGGAAGGACGCCCCGATCGGGTTGGTGCCGAAGAAAGCCTCGCTCGACCCGAATGGAGGCATCGCCGGCTCGGCGTTGGTCGTCGCGATCAGGATCATGCCGCGTTCGGCCGCTTGGTTGCAGTAGTAGCCGAGCGTGCCGAAGTGCTGCGAGTTGCGGATCGTCGCCGAAGCGAGCCCGTGCACGGCGGCAACTTCGTAGAGCCGATCGAGCACCTTGGTCGCCTGCACCTGACCGATCCCGGAGCCCGCGTCCGCCACCAGCACGGCGGGCCGTCGCTGCTTGATGGTGAGGGGCGCGTGCGGATCGATCAGCCCCTTCTGGATGCGCTTCAGGTAGATGTTGAGGCGGGATACGCCGTGGGTGGACGTACCCTGGATATCTGCCTCGACCAGGGAATCGGCGAGGATGCGGGCGTCCCCCGAGGGGACGCCCGCCTTTTCCGCGAGCCCCGCCACCAGCCGCCGCACGACGGCTGGGTCGTGACGCTTCACGCGCTCCGGTAGAGCTTGGTGAGCACGAACTCCCGGTGTCCGAGCGCCTCCGCCGCAGTGAGCCGTCCGTTGGCGGTGCGCAGGATGACCTCGAGGAGCTGCCCGCCCGCCTCCTCGTGGGTCATCTGTCCCTGAAGGATCTCCGACACGTCGAGGTCGATGTGCTCGCTCATCGTC
>CAXNGW010000014.1:0-19954 GCA_964201975.1 Longimicrobiales bacterium
TTCGGCTTCCGCGACCCGGTCGGGCAGCGGGTCGGGCTCGCGAACCAGCAGGGGAACGCGCGCGCGGAGTTCACCGTGGTGGGGGTGTTCGAGCCGGAGCCCAACATCTTCACCACCATCATCAAGGATTGGGCGGTGCTGCCCTACACCTCGGCGATCAAGCGGCTGAAGGCGTCCGACGAGCAGGCGCAGATCCTGATCGTACCGCGCGACAGCGTCCCCCTTGACCGGGTCAAGGACGACGTGATCGGCACGATGCGTGGGATGCGCGGCCTCGGCCCGCGGGCCGAGAACAACTTCGCGCTCATCGAGTCGGCCCGCATCCTCGAGATCTTCAACCGTTTCACCGCGATGATCCTGCTCGGCATGCTCGCACTCACGTCGGCGGCCCTCATGGTCGGTGGGGTCGGCGTGATCGGGATCATGCTCATCTCGGTCACCGAGCGCACGCGCGAGATCGGCATCCGGAAGGCTGTCGGGGCTACTCGCCGCGCGATCCTCTGGCAGTTCCTGGTGGAGGCCGCGCTTCTCACCGTCGTGGGAGCGGCGGTCGGCATGGCGGCCGGCGGGGGAATGGCGTGGGCCGTGTCGGCCCTGACCCCGCTCCCAGCGCACGTTCCCCTGTGGGCGGTCCTAACCGCGCTTCTGATGGCCACCTTCACCGGCATGCTGTTCGGACTCCTGCCCGCGTATCGCGCCTCCCGGCTCGACCCCGTGGTGGCCTTCCGTTACGAGTGACCCGATGAGCCAGCCCCTCGACGTGCTCGCGATCATGGCCCACCCCGACGACGCCGAACTGCTGTGCGGCGGCGCGCTGGCGGCGAGCGCCGACAAGGGCGAGCGGGTGGGGATCCTCTCGCTCACCGACGGCGGCGCGGGGACGCACGGCTCCGCCGAGGTGCGGGAGCTGGAAGCCGCGCGCGCGGCCGAGATCCTGGGCGTCCATGTGCGCGCCACCGCCGGGCTCCCCGACGCCGGGGTCATGAACACGCCGGACACGCGGCGCGCGGTGGTGGAGCGGCTGCGCGAGATGAGGCCGCGCGTGGTGGTGACACACTGGACCGCGGCCCGCCATCCGGACCACCGCCTCACCGCGGAGCTGGTGACGGATGCGTGCTTCCTGGCGGGGCTCTCCCGCTTCCCGGCCGGCGGAGCACCCCACCGTCCGTTCAAGCTGGTCTACGCGACCGCGTTCCGGGAGGACGCGGACCCGCCGACGTTCGTGATCGACGTCACCGCGCAGATGGAGCGCAAGCTGGCCGCGATCGCCGCATACGGCACGCAGTTCGGAGGCAAGAGCGGCGTCGGGGAGGTCTTTCCGGGAGGGGACCGGCCGGTGCTCGAGCAGGTGCAGGCCGCGTGCGCACGCTACGGATCGCTCGTGCGCGTCGCGTACGGCGAGCCCTTCCGCACGCGCGAGACCCTGCTCCAGCCCAGCCTGGGGACGCTTCCGGTCGCGACCTTCTAGGGACGTGGCTAGGCGGAGGCGCCCGCGGCCTCCTCGCACACCACCTCGACCAGCAGGCGACGCCAGGACGGCGTGTCGGCGCCGTGTACCGCGAGCGCGACCGCGGAGGCCGCCCCGCCTTCCCTCATCCACGGCCACAGCCAGAACGAGATCTCACGCGGCAGGTGGCCGATGGGGTCGCCGGTCTGGAGGTGGACCCACACCTCCGGATCGGTCTGCCCCGGTGGATCGGGGACCAGCACCACGCGGTCTCCGGGGACCATCACCGACAGGAGCCGGTCGCGGCCGGCGAACACGGTGCCGTGGACGGTGGAGCGGAACTGCCGGGGGCAGCCGTGGGGCAGGGGCGGGCAGTAGGGCATGGAGGCTCCCGAAGGCGGCGGGTTCAGGAGGTGACGCGCGGAGGGTAACTTAGGCAGGACGGTCGCGGGGTCGAAAGGTTCACGGATCGCCTTCAGGAGGCGTATGGGATCAGGGACGGAGCGCGTGCTGGTGGCTATGTCCGGAGGGGTGGACTCCTCGGTGGCGGCCGCCCTGCTGGTGGAAGCCGGCCACGACGTGGTCGGCGCCACCATGCGCACGTTCTGTTATTCGGGAACGGGCTCCGGCACGGACCTCGGATCCCGCTCCGGGCCGCCGGCTCACTCAGCGACCGTCGGCAAGACGTGCTGCGGACTGGACGGGATCATGGACGCGCGCGCGGTCGCGCGGTCGCTCGGCATCCCCCACCACCTGTTCGACGTGGAGGAGGAGTTCACCCGCGACGTGATCGACGATTTCGTGTCCGAGTACGCGCGCGGCCGCACCCCCAACCCCTGCGTCCGCTGCAACTCCTTCACCAAGTTCGCCGGCCTGCTGCAGCGGGCGGCCGACCTCGGCTGCACCGCGATCGCGTCCGGGCACTACGCGCGCGTCGTGCGCGGGACCGCAGGGGCCGAGCTGCACCGGGGGGCGGACGCGGCCAAGGACCAAGCGTACTTCCTGTGGGGGCTTCCCCCTGCCCTGCTCGCCCGGCTCCACCTGCCGCTGGGCGATCTCACCAAGCCGGCCGTGCGCGAGCGCGCGCGCGCTCTCGGGCTCCGCACCGCGGACAAGCCCGAATCGCAGGAGATCTGCTTCGTGCCGACCGGCGACTACCGCGACCTGCTCCGCCGCAAGCTGCCCGAGCGGCACCCCGCGCTGGAGCCCGGACCAGTCGTCACCCGCGCGGGCGAGGTCGTCGGCACGCACGACGGATACGCAGGGTTCACGGTGGGGCAGCGGAAGGGGCTGGGGGGTGGCGGCGAGGGCCCCCGGTTCGTGCTCGAGATCCGGCCGCAGACGCGCGAGGTGGTGGTCGGACCGCGGGAGGGGCTCTACGCCGACGCGGTGGAGGTCGAGGCTCCGCGCTGGCTCGGCCCGCGGCCGCGGCACGGCGCCGAGGTGGCGGTGCAGCTGCGCCATCGCGCGCGCGCGGTGCCCGCTCGCGTGCAGGAAATAGACGACGCACGCATGGTGCTGGAGCTGAGCGTGCCGCAGGCCGCGGTCACCCCCGGACAGAGCGCAGTGGTGTTCGCAGGCGAGCGGGTGCTGGGAGGGGGGCCGATCGCGCGGAGCTACTCCAGCGGGGCGGCCCCCGCGAACAGCTCGGTCAGCTCGGCACGCGAGGCTCCCGCGAGGAGCGACTCGGCGTCGGACTTGTCCCCCCGCACGACGTAGGCGCGCGGCCGCTCGTCGGGATCGGTGGTGCAGCTGAAGATGAGGCGTGACCCCGGGGCGAACCCGTAGCGGCCGGTGCTGGCGAAAGCCTCCCAGCTTCTCAGGTCGTCGTCCACGATCGTCCGGGCCATGTCGCCGCTCTCCTAGTGCTTGAGGCCCGAGGCCGCCGCGAAGTCTTCCAGGATCTTCTGCTCCTCGGCGGTGAGTTTTTCCGGAATCTCGATCTTCGCCTCGACGTATTGGTCGCCGACGCGGCCGGCTTTTTCGATTCCCTGGCCGCGAATGCGGAACTTGGTCCCGTTCTGCGTGCCTGGTGGGATGGTGAGCACGACCCGCTTTCCCGTCACCGTCCGCACCCGGATCTTCGAGCCGAGCGTGGCCTGGATCACGTTGATCGGCACGCTCACGTGCACGTCGAGCCCGTCGCGGTGGAAGAACTTGTGGGGCGTCACCTTGAAGGTGATGAAGAGGTCACCCGAGGGTCCGCCCTCGCGGCCGCGCTCCCCCTGCCCGGCCACCCGCACCTTGGTGCCCGTCTCGACCGCCGGGGGCACGGCCACCTGGAGCGTGCGGGTTTGCCGCACGACCCCGTTGCCACCGCACGTCGGGCACGGCTGGTCGGGAACCTGTCCGCGTCCGAGGCAGGCCGGACACGGCCGCTTCACCTGAAATCCTCCTTGGCCGAATGCGATCGTCCCGGTGCCGCCGCACTCGGTGCAGCGGTGGGTCTTCGAGCCGGGTGCGGCGCCGCCGCCGCCACACGTCGCGCATTCCTCGGCGACCGGCACGTCGATCGAGATCTTGCCGCCGCCCACCGCGGTCTCGAAGGGGATTTCGACGACGTATTCGACGTTGTCGCCGCGCTCGGGACCGGAGGTCCGCCCTCCGACTCCACCCGGCGCTGCCCCACCCGGACGTCCCGGCGCCCCGCGGTCGAAGAGCGAGTTGAACAGGTCGCCCAAGCCGCCGAAGTCGCGCAGGTCCTCGAACGAGAAGTTGCCGCCCGGCGGCGGCGCGCCACCCGGCGCTCCCGCCGGGCCGCGCGGGGCGCCCGCGCCCGGCGCACCCCGCCCGAATCCGAACGCGCCCAGCCGGCGCATCTGATCGTACTGTTTTCGCTTCTCGGGATCGGAGAGGACCGAGTAGGCCTCGCCGATCTCCTTGAAGCGCTCCGCCGCCTGCGGGTTGGTGAGGTTCGCGTCGGGGTGATGCTGCTTGGCGAGCTTGCGGTAGGCCTTCTTGATCTCGTCCGCGGACGCCTTCTCCGGGACACCGAGGACCTGATAGAAGTCCTTCGTGCCGGTGGCCATGTCGAGGAAGTCCCTACTCGTGCTTGCGCACGCTCACTCGTGCGGGGCGCACGAGGTGGCTCCTGAACCGGTATCCCTTCTGGAAGGCCTGGTCCACGGTGTCGTCGTCCGCGGGCGAGGCCGACGGGACCCGCATCACGGCCTCCATGGTGGCCGGATCAAAGCGCTCGCCGGGAGCAGGGTCCAACACGTCCACCCCCGCCTCCTCGAGCGCGCGTCCGAACTTGCGCTCGACCAAGTCGATGCCCTCCACCACAGTGGGGAGCGTGACCGCCGCGTCCGCCGGATCGAGCGCGGACACGCGCTGGATGTCGTCGAACACGTCCAGGAAGCGCCGCAGCAGGTCCGCCTGGGCCCGGCCCCAGGCCTCTCCCATCTCGCTTTCGGCGCGGCGGCGATAATTGCTGAACTCGGCGGCCAGCCGCAGGTGCCGGTCGTTGATCGTGCCGAGCTCGGCCTGGAGGCGGTCGAGATCCCCGGTGAGGTCCGCCTCCGCCGCGATCTCCTGCTCGAGCTCGGGCGACGACTGCAACCCCGTCTCCCCGCCGTCCTCTCGCTCGATGGACAGGGCGGGCTCCCCACGGCTCTGGTTCCCCTTCTTCATCGTCCCCGCTCGGTCGTTGCGCTGTTCGGATCACGCTCCAGGGGCCAGTACCCTCCCGGTGCCCTCGGGTTCGACCCGGAGCCGGCGGTCCAGCCAGTCCGCCACGAGGCCGAGCGACGCCTCCCGGTCGAGGTCGTTGTGGAGCTCGTGGCGCCCCTCGGCGCGCACGCGCACGTCCAGGCTCGGTCGCGCGCGCGCCCAGGCGAGCGCGGCACCCGCGTCCACCAGCGGATCGTCCCCCGGGACGACGACGAGGGTGGGCGTGTCCGTCGGCCACGGGTCCGCGCCCGCCCCGGCCTGCGCCGCCAGCACGCCCGCGTGGAAGCGCGCGGTGATGCGGTGGTGCACGAGCGGGTCGTCGCGGTAGGCGGCCGCGCGCTCGGGGTCGCGGGTGAGGTAATCGGGGCGGTCGGAGCCGCTGGGGATCGCGAGACCGGGCGCCGCGCGCAGGAGGATCCGCGCGGCGATGAGCTTCCACCGCGGCACCGCGAGCGCGGTCGCGAGCCAGGGGGCGGTCAGCACCACCGCGCCGGGACGCACCGGCCGGGTCTGGAGCCAGCGCATCGCCACGAGCGCGCCGAACGAGTGCGCGTAAAGCGCGAGCGGACGCGGGAGGACCCGCTCCGCCTCGGCCCACGCGCGGTCCAGGTCGGCGAGGAACGCGGCGAACGAGGGGGCGTCGCCGCGCTTCCCTTCCGAGCCGCCGTGGCCGCGCTGATCGTACGCGAGCACGGTGTAGCCGCGCGCGCCGAGCACCCGGCCCAGGTCCGCATAGCGACCGGCGTGGTCACCAAAGCCGTGTACGACCAGGAGTGCTCCGCGGGGGGCGGCCGCATCCCATCGGGTCCAGCGCAGCCGGACCCCGCCCTCTCCCGTCCACCAGCCCACCTCGGGCGCGCTCATCTTTCCTCTTTCCTCCTTGGCCCTCCTTGGCCCTCCTGGGACCGCCGCGGATCCATCCCAGCCCCGGCATGGTAGCACACCGATCCTTCCATGTCCTCCGGCCGGCGCGAGGAGACCCTATGAGGCTGCCCCTCATGCACGCGGTCCTGGTCTGCGCGGGGATCGCCCTTTCCCCCCCGGCCTCGGCTCAGCAGCGCGCCCAGGCCGGCGAGCTCGGGGTCGATACCGCGGGGTTCGATCGCTCGGTGCGCCCCCAGGACGACTTCAACCGCTTCGTGAGCGGGCGCTGGGAGGATCGCACCACGATCCCGGCGGACCGCTCCACCTGGGGCTCGTTCGTCGAGCTGGACGAGCGCACGCAGGCCGCCCTCCGCGCGCTCGTGGACGAGGCCGCGTCCGCGCGCGCACCCGCCGCCAGCGAGCGGCAGAAGGTCGGGGACTTCTACGCCTCCTACATGGATTCCGCGCGCATCGAGCAGCGCGGGCTGGCGCCGCTCGCGGACGAGCTGGCGGCCCTCGCGGCGCTGCGCACGGTCGCCGACCTCCCGGGCGCGTTCGCCCGCCTCCAGCGCATCGGCGTGAGCGGCCCGTTCTCCGCTGCGGTCACGCAGGACCCCAAGCGGTCGAGCGCGTACGCGGTGTCGATCGGCCAGGTGGATCCGCCGCTGGGCGACAGGAGCTTCTATCTGCTCGACAGCGACGCATTCAAGAACATCCGGCGGTCGTACACGGACTACCTCACCCGCCTCTTCACGCTGGCGGCGATGACCGACCCGGCCGGCGCGGCGGCGCGCGTCCTGGCGTTCGAGACCGAGGTCGCCGGGGCCCAGTGGGAGCGCGGGCGCACGCGCGACCGCGACGCCGCCTACAACCCGATGACGACCCGCGCGCTGACCGCGCTCCAGCCGTCGTTCTCCTGGCCGGCCTACCTGAGCGCCGCCGGGCTGGGATCGGCCGCGGACGTGATCGTGCGCCAGCCGGACTACCTCCAGGCGATGGATGGCATCGGTGCCGCCACCCCGATCGGAACGTGGCGCGAGTACCTCTCCGCCCGCCTCCTCGACGCCTACGCGGACCAGCTGCCGGCCGCCTTCGCCCAGGCCCGCTTCGATTTCCGCGGACGCGTGCTCACCGGCGCACAGGCACGGCCACCGCGCTGGCGGCGCGGCGTCACCGAGGTCGAAAACGGAGTCGGCGAGGCACTGGGCAAGCTCTACGTCGAGCGCTATTTCACCGCTGACGCCAAGGCGCGCATGGACGCGCTCGTGCGGAACCTGCGTGGCGCCTTCCACGCGGGCATCGGCGAGCTCGAGTGGATGAGTCCGGCGACGCAGGAGCAGGCGCGCACCAAGCTGTCCCGGTTCACGGTCAAGATCGGCTACCCGGACCGCTGGGAGGACTACGCCGAGGTGGACGTGCGGCCGGGCGACCTGCTGGGCAACGTCATGCGCGCGCGCGCCTTCCGGTACGCGGACGCGGTCGGTCGGCTGGGCAAGGACGTTGACCGCGGCCGCTGGGGCATGACCCCGCAGACCGTGAACGCCTACTACAACTCGGCGAACAACGAGATCGTATTTCCCGCCGCCATCCTACAGCCGCCCTTCTTCAACGTCCTCGCCGACGACGCGGTCAACTACGGCGCGATCGGCGCCGTGATCGGGCACGAGATCAGCCACGGCTTCGACGACCAGGGGCGCAAGTCCGACGGGGACGGTAACCTGCGCGACTGGTGGACCGAGGACGACGCCAAGGCATTCGTGGAGCGCGCGGACCGGCTGGTGAGCCAGTTCGACGCGTACGTGCCGCTCGACGACATGCACATCAACGGCCGGCTCACGCTCGGGGAGAACATCGGCGACCTGAGCGGGCTGGCGGTGGCATACCGCGCGTACCGCATGTCGCTGGGCGGGCAGGAGGCGCCGGTGATTGCCGGATTCACCGGTGACCAGAGGTTCTTTCTCGGGTGGGCTCAGGTGTGGCGCACCAAGATGCGGCCGGAGGCGCTGCGCCGGCGGCTGCTCACCGACTCGCATGCGCCCGACAGGTACCGGGCGTTCGTGCCCCTCATGAACCTGGACGCCTTCTACCGCGCGTTCGACCTGAAGCCCGGCGACCGGATGTTCCGGCCCGCCTCCGAGCGCGTGAAGATCTGGTAGCGCGACGCTTCCCCTACCTCACGAGGGTTTCCCGGATGGTTCGTCTCTCAGTCCGTCTCCTGTTCGCCGTCGTCGTGAGCGCCGGAGCGCTGCAGGCACAGTCTCCCCCCGCCTCCAACGCGCGCGCGGTGGGAGACACCTCTGTGTTCGCGCCGCTGCCGATGCCGACCGCAAACGAGTACCGGACGGGGGGCGGGGCTCCCGGGGTGCGCTACTGGCAGAACCGCGCCGACTACGACCTGAGCGCGGTGCTGGACACCGCCACCCACACCCTCGGGGGACGGCTGCGCCTGACGTACCAGAACAACTCCCCGGACACCCTCCGCTTCGTCTGGATGCAGATGGAGCAGAACGCTTTCAAGGGCAACTCGCTCAACTCGCTGATCTTCCCCCAGGACTCCCGCTTCGGAGGGAGAGGGTTCGAGGGCGGCCATGTGATCGAGCGCTTCGAGCAGCTGTTGCCGGGAACCGGCCGAGGAGCGGAGCGGACGGTGGCGGTCGCGCGCCGCGAGGTGGGCACCATGACCCGCATCGACCTCGCGCAGCCGCTCGCGCCGGGGGGGAAGGCGACGCTGGTCGTGGCGTGGCATTTCTTGATCCCCGAGCACGGCGCCGATCGCATGGGACGGGACGGCTCCCTGTACGAGCTCGCGCAATGGTACCCGCGGGTCGCGGTCTACGACGACGTGTCCGGCTGGAACACCGAGCCCTACCTGGGCCAGGGCGAGTTTTATCTCGAGTACGGAGACTACGCGCTCGCCATCACGGTGCCCGCCGGGTACGTGGTGGCGGCGACCGGAATGCTCCAGAACCCGGAGGAGGTGCTCACGCCGACTCAGCGCGCGCGCCTCGCCGCGGCCGCTCGGTCCGATACGGTGATCCGCATCATCACCGCGCCGGAGCTGGCGAGCGGGGCGGCCCGCCCCAGGAGCACGGGCACCCTGACCTGGAAGTTCGCGGCCCAGAACGTTCGCGACGCGGTGTGGGCGGCGGCGCCGGACTACCAGTGGGACGCCTCCAGCTGGAACGGGATCTACGCGTTCTCCTACTACCGGCCCAGTGCCGCGGTGAACTGGCACGACGCGGCCGATCAGTCGCGCATGTCGATCCAGGAATACTCGGAGCGTTGGTTCCCCTATCCGTGGCCGCAGATCTCGGCGGTGGAGGGTCCGATCAGCGGGATGGAGTACCCGATGGTCGCGATGGAAAACCGGAGCCAGGACGTGTACGACCTCTACAACGTCGTCACGCACGAGATCGGCCACATGTGGTTCCCCATGATGGTGGGCTCGAACGAGCGGCGCTACATGTGGCAGGACGAGGGCTTCGACACCTTCATCAACACGTTTGCGGAGGCGCGCCGCTACCCCGACAAGGGCGACCAGATGACGCGCGCCGCCCAGGAGCGCACGATGATCGAGAACCTGATGCGCCGCGGTCTGGACGAGCCGATCAACGTCGAGCCCGACCGGGTCAACCCCCAGCTGCTCGGCTACTCGGACTACGTGAAGCCGAGCGTCGGGCTCCAGCTGCTGCGCCAGGAGATCCTGGGGCCAGAGGCGTTCGATGACAGCTTCCGCGAGTACATCCGGCGGTGGGCGTTCAAGCACCCCACCCCGTACGACTTCTTCCGCACGATGGAGGACGCGAGCGGTCGCCGGCTCGACTGGTTCTGGCGCAACTGGTTCATGGAGAACGCGCGCTTCGACCAGGCGATCGACACGGTGGCCACCCGGCAGGTGGGCGACACCTCGATGGTCGCGGTGATGTACGGGAACCGGGAGCAAGGCGTGCTCCCCATCCGGGCGCGCTTCACCTTCGCGGACGGCACCACCGAGGATATTCTGTATCCGGCCGAGGTGTGGAGCACCGACACGGCGCACTACGTCCGCCGCTACTCCTTCCCCGGCAAGACGCTCGACAAGATCGAGCTCGACCCCGACGGACGTCTGATCGATACGAATCGGGAGAACAACGTGTGGACTCGTCCCGCGGCTCAGCCCGACTCCAGCATCCGGTAGAGGAGGTTGAGCGCGGCCTGGGCGGAGCGCTCGCGCACGGCCTCGCGGTCGCCCATGAACACCCGCGTCTCGGCGGCCGTGCGGTCGCCCACCGAGACCGCGTACCAGACGGTGCCGACCGGCTTCTCCGGCGTCCCCCCGTCCGGGCCCGCCACCCCGGTGATGCCGAGGCCGGCGTCGGCCCCGAATGCGCTGCGGGCACCCGCCGCCATCGCGCGCGCCCCCTCTTCCGACACCGCCCCCACCCGCGCGAGCGTCTCCGCGGGAACGCCCAGCTGCTCGACCTTGATGCGATCGGCGTACGCGACGACACCGCCCAGGAACCACCGCGAGGCGCCGGCGCGGTCGGTGAGCCGCTTGGCGATCAGCCCTCCCGTGCAGCTCTCGGCGACCGCCAGCGTCCGTCCGGAGCGCACCAGGGACTCCGCCACCGCCACCACCAGATCGTCCCCACGGTAGAGGTAGGGTCCCAGCTCCTCCAACGCAGCTTCCATGCGGTCGAGCCATCCAGCTGCGTCCGCGGGATCCACCTCCCCCCCCACGGTGAAGCGCAGCTCCACCCCCCGCAGCGAGGGCAGGTAGGCGAGGCGGACCGGCCCACGAGCGGCCGGCAGGAGCGCCTCGACCCGCTCGGCGAGCCGCGACTCGGGGATGCCGGTGGTGCGCAGGCGCCGGTGTAGCGGCGACCGCAGGCGGCCGCCGAACAGCTCCATGACCAGGTCGCGCACCGGCCCGGCGAGCATCCCCTCGAGCTCGCGGGGCACGCCCTGGAGCAGGATGATCCAGCGGCCGTCCCGCTCGAGCGCGAGGCCAGGCGCCGTCCCGCTCGCGTTGGCGAGCACGCGGGCGCCCTGGGGAACCATCGCCTGGCGGAGGTTGGTTTCGGGGAAGTCGCCGTAGCCCGCGGCGTGGTAGCGCGTCCGCAGCGCCGCCTCGAGCTCCAGATCGAGACGGAGCGGCCGCCCCAGCAGCGCGGCGACCGCCTCCCGCGTGACATCATCGGGCGTCGGTCCGAGCCCGCCGGTCACCACCACCAGGTCGCCGTCGGCCAGAGCCCGATCGACCGCCCCGCCGATCGCGCTGGGGTCGTCGCCCACGGTCTCGCGGCGCACCACCGGAGCGCCGAGATCGGCCAGCGCCCGGCCGATGCGCGCCGCGTTCGAGTCGGTCGTGTCGCCGAGCAAGAGCTCGTCCCCGACGGTGACGACGACGGTGCGCGGCACGGCCGCCGCGGGCGCCGAGGTCAGTCCCGCACCCCCACCAGCGCGCGATAGCTCCACAGGTAGTCGATCATCGAGTAGACGGTGAGGACGAGAGCCACCGCCAGGGTAGCGGCGATGAACCCGCCGAAGCCGACCGCGAAGGGACTCCACCACCCGCGCTCCACCCATCCCCCCGCCACGGCGGTGGCGCGCAGAGGGAACCACAGGAGCAACGCGCCCATGAAGAGGCTCTGGAAGAGCGCCTTGTTTTTCCCCGAGCGGCCGGCCGCGATGACGACGCCGCGGCCCTGCGCCCACTGCCGGAAGAGCGTGATGAAGATCTCGCGGCCGAAGATCACGACCAGCACCCACATCGGCAGCGGGCCCCAGAACGGGATTTCGTTCTCCGCGCCGGGCCGGTGCGTGATGATGTAGAAGGGAACGAAGGTGGCGGCCAGGAGCAGCTTGTCGGCGAGGGGATCGAGGAGCTTCCCCATGTCGGTGATGAGGCTGTGCTTGCGGGCCAGGTGGCCGTCCCAGATGTCGGACAGCCCCGCTACGATGAATAACACGCAGGCGGCGTAACGGGCCGGGGTGTCCGGTCGCAGCGCGAGCCAGAAGACGAGCGGACAGACCGCGATCCGCGCCAGCGTGATGATGTTGGGGAGATTGAAGCGGCCCCCGGAGGTCACGTGCCGCTCAAGTCAGATTCTTGATGACCAGCTTACTCACTGCCTTGAGGGTCTCGAAGACGCCCTTGCCCTCGATGGCCACCCCCTCGAAATCCGGCACCCCCATGGGGTTGATCTGCGAGCGGATCTCCTCGGGAGGCATGGCGTTGGGCATGTCCCGCTTGTTGTACTGGATGGAGAACGGGATCTTGGACAGGTCGTAGCCGTAGGCCTCGAGGTTCTCGTAGAGGTTGTGCATCGCCTCGATGTTGGCTTCGGCGCGCTCCCGCTGCGAGTCCGCCACGAAGATGATGCCGTCCACGCCCTTGAGGATGAGCTTGCGGCTGGCGTTGTAGTAGACCTGCCCCGGCACCGTGTAGAGGTGGAAGCGGGTCTTGAAGCCGCGCACCTCGCCCAGGTCGATGGGGAGGAAGTCGAAGAAGAGCGTGCGCTCGGTCTCGGTGGCCAGGGAGATCATCTTCCCCTTGGTCTCCGGATTCACCCGGGAATAGATGTATTCCAGGTTGGTCGTCTTGCCGCCGAGACCGGTGCCGTAATAAACGATCTTACAGTTGATCTCGCGGCTGGCGTAGTTGATCATCGTCATGATGGACTACGCTCCTTCGTGGGCGCTCGCCCTGAGGGACCGACCCACACGCGTGCGACCGGGGCGCGGTGGGTTGGACGGGTGGGCCGGACGGCCCCACAGCAAACGGCTGCTAAGGTCAGCCGCGGCCCGGCGCAGGGCAAGGAGGGAGGCGATCCTCAAACTGAGCTCTCCGCCCCGAGCCGGAGGGCCCGGGCCTCGTCCTCCATCCTCCGCACGATCGCCAGAGCCCGGCTGCGCAGCAGCGGGCGGGGCTCCCAGGCGATGAAATCCCGCAGCAGCGTGATGTTGTCCACCGCGCTGTGCTCCCCCGCCATGTAGCCGAGCGCGGCCAGCCGCCGCAGGGGGTGGGGGCTAAACAGATCCCGCCGGTGCCGGGAGATCTGGTCCCGCAGCAGGAACGCGGCGACGGCACCCGCCGCGCCCAGCGCGAGCACCGCGATGCCGGCGGTCTTCAGGGTCCGATTCTGGCGCTCGCTCACATCTCTCTCCGCCCCGACAGGGCTTCCGCCAGCGTGGATCCGTCCACGAACTCCAGGTCGCTCCCCACCGGGATGCCCCGGGCCAAACGCGTTACCCTCGTCCCCAGCGGCCGCAGCACACCCTCGAGGTAGATGGCGGTGGCCTCCCCTTCCACGCTCGCGTTGGTCGCGAGGATGACCTCGCGGACGCCTCCCTGGCCGTCCTGGCTCGCCCGCACGCGCTCGAGCAACCCGCTCACGTTGATCTCCTCAGGTCCGATGCCGTCCAGCGGCGAGAGCCGTCCTCCCAGCACGTGATAGAACCCGCGGTAGGTGCCGGTGCGCTCGATCGCCCCCACCTCGTACGCCTCCTCTACCACGCAGATCACGCTCGGATCCCGCCGTCCGTCGGTGCACACGACGCACAGGTCGTGCTCGGTGAAGTTACCGCAACGGGCACATTGCCGGATCCGGTCGGCCAGATCGCGGATCGCGCGCGACAAGCGGCGCGCGTCGTCCGGGGAGCCCTTCATGAGATGGTAGACCAAACGGATGGCCGTCTTCGGGCCGATGCCGGGGAGGTGCGCCAACTCCTCCCCCAGCTGTTCGATCACGGACATCCGGGCAGGGCGCTGTCGCTCAGAGGAGTCCCGGAATCGACATAGGGAGCCCGCCGGTCGCCTTCTTCATTTCTTCCTCGTAGAGCTGGCGCGCCTTGGTCTGCGCCTGCGTGACGGCGGCCACCACCAGGTCCTCGAGCATCTCGACGTCGTCCTTGTCCACGCACGTCGGGTCGATCCGGATCTCCTTGACCTCGCCCTTCCCGTCCACGGTCGCGCTCACCATCCCGCCACCCGACGAGGCCGTGATCTTCTGCGTTCCCAGGGTTTCCTGGAGCTTGGTCATCCGCGCCTGGAGCTGCTGCCCCATCTGCATGAGCTGCTGCAGGTTGTTCATCGGTCCTCGGGACGGTGGGCCGGGGCTCGTCTAGCTCCCGGGCGGAGAGAACCGGAGGGGCGGAATGCGAGCGCTAATCCAGCAGCTCCAGATCGAGTTCTTCTACCGCCCGCTCGAGAACGGGTTCCCGGGCGATCAGTTCGCGCAGCCGGTCCTTACGCACGCCTTCCTTCGTGATACGCCCGCCCTCGGAAGCACCCTCGGGTGCGTCGGACACCACCCGCACCGCCCGTCCCAACTCGGTCCCGAGGGCGGTCGAGAGCTGACGCAGGACGACCGGATCCTGTAGGCGCTCGCGCGCGGGGCCGGCCGGAACGCGCACGCGCACTTCGCCCCCTAGACCCTCGGTGACGGTGGCCGCGCGCAGGAACGGACCCATGCCCGAGGGAGCGCTGCCGGCGTTGAGCATGCGCTCCCAGGCGTCCGCGGCGGGGCCGGACGGCGGGATCGGGGCCGTCGCCGGGGCCGCGTTGCGGGCGGGCGTCGCCGGACCGCGCTGAGGGCGAGCGGAGCGGGCGCGCTCCGGCACCGCCGGCGGCGGCGGCGGCGGACCGGAACCGCCCACCGGAGCGCCGCGCGGCGCGCTCCCCACCGCGCGCAGCAACTCTTCCAGGTCCACCGTGCGGTCGAGGTAGCTGAAGCGGAGGAGGAGCATTTCGAGGAGGAGGCGCGGGTTGGCGCTCCGCCGCAGGCTGCCGATCGACTCGAGCTCGGACGCGAGCGCGAGCATGCGCATCAGGTCCGCGGGCGCGAACGCCTCGGCCCGCTCGCGGAACGCGCGCTGGAGCTCCCCGCTCGTCTCGGTGGCGCCCTGCGCTAGACGCTGCCGCAGCAGGCCGCGCAGCACGTCCACGAGACCGTGGTAGAACTCCACCAGATCGTAGCCCTCGTCGAGCAGCCGCTCCACCAACCCGAACACGTCCCCGTGCCGACCGTCGCGCAGCAGATCGAGCAGCTCCAGATAGCGCTCGTCCTCCACCAGGCCGAGCACCCGGCGGACCGCGTCGGGCTCGATCATGCCCCCGGTGAGGGCGAGCACCTGATCCAGGAGCGAGAGACCGTCGCGCATGCCGCCGTCGGCCTTGCGCGCGATCAGGCGGAGCGCGTCCTCGGGCGCAGCCAGGCCCTCCGCGCCGAGCACCTGGGCCAGCTGCGCCATGATGTCCGCCACGCCGATGCGGCGGAAGTCGAAGCGCTGGCAGCGCGACAGGATGGGCGCCGCCGACTGCTGGATCTTCTGCGCCTCCGTGGTGGCGAACACAAAGATCACGCGCGGGGGCGGCTCCTCGATGATCTTGAGGAGGGCGTTCCAAGCCTCACGCGTGAGCATGTGGGCCTCGTCCACGATGTAGATCTTGTAGCGGTCCGGCTCGGAGGGGGCGTACATGGCGCGCTCGCGCAGGTCGCGCGCGTCGTCGACGCCGCGGTTGGACGCGGCGTCGATCTCGATCACGTCCAGAGCGGTGTGCCCCCCCCAGATGCGCTCGCAGCTGTCACAGTGGCCGCACGGTTCCCCGTCCTCGCTCCGCTGCGGGCAGTTGAGCGCCATCGCGAGCACGCGCGCGAGCGTGGTCTTCCCCACCCCGCGCGGCCCGCAGAACAGGTAGGCATGCCCGACGCGGCCGCCCGCGACCGCGCGGCGCAGCGTCTCGGAAACGTGCTCCTGGGTCGAGACCTCGGAGAATTTCCGCGGGCGATATTTTCGCGCGAGGGCCTGGTGTGCCACGTGGACGCCGCCTAGCGGTAGAGGGTCCGCCAAAGGCCGAGGCCGCGGGCCCGGTGGGGGCCGCGGCCTCGATGAAAGTGCCCCAGGCTAGCCACAGCGACGATCACCGCACTTACCGCTGCTACCTGCGGGGTCCTGACGGGTTTCGTGAGCTTTCGTCCTGCGGACCTGGGGCACCGCCGTAAGCTACCCGAAGGTGGGGGGGGGGGTCAACCGGCCGCAGCGGCCACGGACGCCATGTCGGCGCCCCGCTCCGGGGGACAGCGTACGGCGTGGACACCCATCGGCTTGGACGCCGCTTCGAGGATGCCGCCGCGGCCTGGCTCGAGGCGCGCGGATGGCGCGTGCTCGAGCGCAACGTGCGTTTCCGCCGCAAGGAGATCGACCTCGTAGTGCGGCGCGGACGACTGGTCGCATTCGTCGAGGTGAAGGGTCGGCGGAGCCTCCGGTACGGGAGCCCGGCGGAGGCGGTGACGTGGAGGAAGCGCCGCGAGATCGAGGGGGTCGCGCGCTGGTGGACCGGCCGGTACTCGGATCCCGGGCTGGTCTACCGCTTCGACGTGGTCGGGGTGGAGCCGGACGGTCGCGGCGGCCTCCGGATCGAGCACCTCGAGGACGCGTGGCGGCCCGACTAGGCGAGCCCGGGCACGAGGTCCCGCCCGATCGCGCGCGCGATCGGACCGATCTGGGCCATCATCTCGGAGAACTGCTCGGGATAAAGCGACTGCGCGCCGTCCGACATCGCGTGCGGCGGATCCGCGTGCACTTCGATGATGAGGCCGTCCGCCCCGGCGGCGACCGCGGCGCGAGCCATGGGGATCACCTTGGCGCGCACGCCGGTGCCGTGACTCGGGTCGGCGATGATCGGCAGGTGCGACAATGCCTGCACCACCGGGATGGCGGTGAGGTCCAGCAGGTTGCGCGTGTGGCTGTCGAAGCCGCGCACGCCGCGCTCGCACAGGATCACGTCGCCGTTGCCCTCGGCCAGCACGTACTCGGCGGCGAGCAGCAGCTCGTCGATGGTGGCCGCGATCCCGCGCTTCAGCAGGATCGGACGCCCGCACCGCCCGGCGGCGCGCAGGAGCGGGTAGTTCTGCATGTTGCGCGCGCCGATCTGAACGATGTCGGCGTGCGCAGCGACGATCTCGACCGACTCCGGATCCATGGCCTCGGTGACGATCGCGAGGCCGGTCGCCTGGCGCGCGCGCGCCAGGTGCTCGAGCCCCACCTTCCCCAGCCCTTGGAACGAGTAGGGGGACGTGCGCGGCTTGAACGCGCCGGCGCGCAGCACGGTCGCTCCCGCCGCCCGCACCGTGTGGGCGATGTCCAGGATCTGCTCGAGGCCCTCGACGGCGCACGGCCCAGCCATCACCGCGATGCCCGGCCCGCCGATGGTGGTGCCGTTGGCGAGCCGCACCACGGTGTCCGCGTCGCGCCACTCCCGCGACACCTGCTTGTACGGTTGGGTGACCGGAATCACCTCCAGCACCCCGTCCAGCCCCTCGAGCCGGCCCGAGTCGACGCGGCCGTCGTTGCCGATCAGCCCGACGGCGGTGCGCTGCCCGCCCGGGATCGGGCGGGCGTCGTATCCCATCTCGGTGATCGTCTCGACAACCCGGCGAACATCCTCTTCCGAGGCGTTGTGCTTCATCACCACTAGCATCCGCTCCCCCCCTGGCCTGCTAGTCCACCAAGCGCACGCCCGCTGAGCGTCGTTTGATTTCGACCGCGGTACCGGCGCGCGCCACCACGACCGGTCCGGCGTACCCCGCCGCGCGGATGAGATCCGGAAGCTTGTGCGGGCGCAGCGGCGGGTCCACGTGGGTGACCACGAGGAGCCCCGGAAAGGCGCTGAAGCGCCCTTGTCGGACTCAAGGGCTAGGCCGCGCTACCACGCGCCTTTTCGAGCGCATCTTCCAACCGCACACCCACGATCGTGCTGACCCCCAGCTCTTCCATCGTCACCCCATAGATCCAATCCGCAGCCTCGATCGTGCGCGGATTGTGGGTGATCACCACGAACTGGGTGTCTTTCTTGAATTCGTTGAGCAGCCGGATGAAGCGGCCGATGTTGTTCTCGTCCAAGGGCGCGTCCACCTCGTCCAGCACGCAAAACGGGCTCGGCTTCACCAGGTAGATGGCAAACAGGAGGGACAGCGCGGTCAGCGCGCGCTCACCGCCCGAGAGCAGGTCGATGCGTTGCGTCTTCTTGCCGCGGGGAGACGCGTGAATCTCGACCGGCGCCTCGAGCGGGTCTTCGCCTTCGGCCAGCCAGATGTCCGCCTCGCCACCCTCGAAGAGGCGGTGGTGGACGGTGCGGAAGTTGGCGCGGATCTTCTCGAAGGTGGTGGTGAACAGCTCGGTGGCGGTCTGGTTGATGTGGCGGATCGCCGAGCGCAGATCGTCGCGCGCGGCCACCAGGTCGTCGCGCTGCTCGGAAAGGAAGGTGAGCCGCTTGCTCTCCTCGTCGTGCTCCTCCACCGCCAGCATGTTGACCGGCCCGATGCGCTCGAGCGCGATCACGATCTGGCGCAGCTCTTCCTGGAGCACCTCCGGATCGCCATCGACCGCCCCCGCCTCCTCCATGAGCCGCTCCAGCGAGCGGCCCCACTCGCCCTCGAGTCGGTCGCGGATGCGGTCGATGCGAGCGGCCGTCTCCCGCCGCTCCAGCTCCAGCGCGTGCAACCGGTCGGACGCCTCGCGCTCGGCCTGACGCGCGGTGCGAGCGCGCTTCTCCGCGGCCTCCAGCGCCTCGGCGACCTCCGCGAGCGTGTGGTCGCGCAGCTTGAGATCGGTGCCGGCCGCGTCGCGCTCTCCGGAGAGCACCTGGGTCGCTTCGGCGCCCTCGGCGCGCAGGCGGGTCACCCGCTCCAGCTCCTCTCGCAGAGTGCGCTCCTCGCGATCGAGCGCGTCGACCCGTTCCAGCGCAGTCGCGCGGGTCGCGGATGCGTGGGCGAGCCGCTCTCGCACACGACCCAACTCCCCGTCCACCCGGGTCTCCTCGATGGCCAGCCGCGATTCCTCCGCCCGCACTGCCTCCCACTCCTCCTGCACCGCCTCGAGGGCCCGCCGCGCTGCGGCCCGCTGCTCGCGCAGGTCGGCGTCCTCCGCGTCGAGGGCCTGGCGATCCTCGCGCGCCACCACGGCACGCTCTTCGGCGCGGGTGCGCGCGGCGCGCGTGCCTTCCAGCTGCCGCGCGAGCTCGTCCCTGTGCCGGTCCATGCGTGCCTTGTGATCCACCTGCGCGGACACCTCGGCGTCGGCCCGGCGCAGCTCGTCCTCGGCCTCGCGGAGGACCGTGCGCGCTCTCTCCAGCGTTTCGTCGGCGACACGGGTCGCGGCGAGCGCCGCCTCGCGCGCGCCGCGCGTCCGGTCGGCCTCGGCCCGTGCCTGCGCAGTGTCCGCAGTCAGCGCGCGCAGCCGCTCGCGGCGCTCGAGCACGCCGGACGCACCCGACGGGTTTCCCAGTCGTACCACACCGCGCGCGTCCCGGGCAGCGCCCGAGCGCGCCAGGCGCGGGCCGTCGCCGCCGAACAGCGCTTCGTCCTCCACCAGGTCGACGTCGCCCAGGAGGGCGCGCACCCACGGGGCCCCCTCTCCCACCGCCTCGATTGCGGTGAGCAGGGTGCCGACACCTCCGTACGGAACACGGTCCAGCGGGAGCAGCAGGAGCCCGCCTCCGTCTCCCCACTCGCGGTCGAACCAGACGCGCATGCGTTCGGCCACCGACAGGTCACGGACGACCAGGGCACGCGCGAGCGGGCCCAGGTACGCCTCGACCGACGCGGCCAGGCCGTCGGGAGCGCGCACGAAGTCCACCAGCACCCCGAGCACGCCCGCCTCCCCCCGGGCCAGCGCGGCGCGTACCACCGGCTCGACCCCCACACGGTCGCGCTCCATCCCCTCGAGCGCGCCGCGTTGCGCCTCGAGCCCGCCCGCGCGATCGGCGGCCTCCATCTCCCGCGCGCGCGCCTCCTCGGCGACGGCGCGCACGGCGTCCACATCCAGGCGCGCGGCGTCTACCGCCTTGCTCCCCACCTCCACTCTCCGCGCGAGCAGCTGGATCCGATCCGCGAACAGATCGCCCTGGGACTCGAGGTGGCTGAGCTGGCTCGACGCCTCTTCCATCTCCACCGCCAGTCGCTCGAGGCGACGGGCTAGCTCCGCGGC
>CAXNGW010000015.1:0-18753 GCA_964201975.1 Longimicrobiales bacterium
ACCGCGCACCCCGCCAAGCTGTCGCAGGTGGTCGAGGCCGCGGTCGGCGAGCGGCCGGCGCAGCCCCCGGAGATGGTCGCCGCGTTCGCCCGCGAGGAGCGCGTGATCCCGCTCGCGGCCGACGTGACCGCCCTTCTCGAGCTGCTCGAGGAGGTAGGGGGCGGGCGAGTGGTGGCCGGGTGACCGAGCCCGCGCGGCGGACGCGCGCGGCCGCGGTGCGGGTGCCCGGCTCCTCGGCCAACCTGGGGGCCGGGTTCGACTGCGTGGGGCTCGCGGTGGACCGCTTCCTGGACGCTGCGTTCGAGCCGGGCGGGGAGGCGCTAACGGTGGTGCGCGCCGAGGGCGCGCCGGCAGGAGACGACCTGGTCGCCATCTCGTTCCGGCGTGGCCTCGAGGCGCGCGGCCTCGCCGCGCAGGGCACCCTGCGCGTGCGCTCGGATATCCCGATGGGGTGCGGGCTCGGGTCGTCGGCGGCCGCGCTGGTGGCTGGCACCGCCCTGGCCGCGGTGGTCGCGGGGGAGGCGCTCGACGCGGCCGCCGCGTTCGCTGCGGCGACCGCCGAGGAGGGGCACGGCGACAACACCGGCGCGTCCGCCTTCGGCGGGCTGATCGCCGTGGTCGGAGACGCGGACGCCCCCCGCGTGCTCGCGCTCGAGCTGTCTCCCGAGGTGGGTTTCGCGTTCGCCGCCCCGCCCACCCGCCTGTCCACCCGTGCCGCGCGCGCCGCCTTGCCGGCCACGGTGCCGCACGCGGTCGCGACCGGTTCGCTGGCGCGCATGGCGGCGCTCCTGCGCGGGCTCGCGACGGGGGATGCCTATCTGCTTCGCCAGGGGTTCCAGGACGCGCTGCACGTGCCGTATCGGCTGCCACTCATCGCCGGCGCCGAGGAGGCGCTCGCCGCGGCGCTCGCGAGCGGCGCCTGGGCCGGCACTGTTTCGGGCGCGGGCTCCGGACTGCTCGCCGTGTGCCCGCCAGCGGACGCGGCGCGCGTGGCGCGCAGCATGGCCGAGGCGTTCGGCGCGCGCCACAGGGGCGCGGGCGTGCGCTCGTTCGTGCTCCACCCCGAGCCGGTCGGCGTGCGCGAGCGGGCGTGGACGGACGCTTCGACCGGAGACTAGCATGCAGCTCACCGGCTTTCACCATCTGACGGCGATCTCCGCGCGCATTCGCGACAACCGGAGCTTCTACACGGAGGTGCTCGGCATGCGCCTGGTGAAACGGAGCGTGAATCAGGACGACGTCAGCGCCTACCATCTGTTCTACGCCGACGGCGCGGGCAGCCCGGGCACCGACATCACCTTCTTCGACTGGGCGGCGCCGCCGGAGCGGCGCGGGACGCACAGCATCGTGCGTACCCACCTGCGCGTGAACGGCGCTGCCTCGCTCGCGTGGTGGGCGGAGTGGCTCACCGGGCTCGGGGTGGCGCACGACGGGGTGGGCGAGCGCGACGGCCGCGCGGCGCTCACCTTCGAGGATCCCGAAGGGCAGCGCCTCGCGCTGGTGGACGACGGCGGGCGCGGCGATGCGCCGGTTCCCTGGGATGCGAGCCCGGTGCCCGCCGCCCATCAGATCCGCGGGCTGGGACCGATCGTGATGAGCGTCCCCAGCCTGAGTGAGACCGAGGCGGTCCTCACCGAGGTGATGCAGATGCGCCTGGTGCGGCGGTACAGGGATCCCCTGTATGGCGCCAAAGACGTGCACGTGTACGAGATGGGAGAGGGCGGCGCGCACGCCGAGCTGCACGTCGCCGTGCAGCCCGACCTTCCCGCCGCGCGCCAGGGCGCGGGTGCGGTCCACCACGTCGCGTTCCGCACCCCGACCGAAGGGGAGTATCACGCGTGGGCGGAGCGGCTCAACCAGCTGCGCGTTGCCAATAGCGGCGAGGTCGACCGCTACTGGTTCCGGAGCCTGTACTTCCGGGAGCCGAACGGCGTGCTCTTCGAGATCGCCACCGACGGCCCCGGCTTCGCGGTGGATGAGGACCCGGGAACCCTGGGGGAGAAGTTGGTCCTGCCGCCTTTCCTCGAGCCCCATCGCGCCCGCATCACGGCGGGACTGAAGCCGCTCGACTAAAAGGCTTGAAGAGGAACCTCGGACCGATGTACGCTGTAGAACCGAACGTCACAGAACGACCTCCGGAGCCGATCCCATGCCGATCTACGAATACGCCTGTCGCAAGTGCGGGAACGAGTTCGAGGTGCTGGTGCGCGGCAAGGAGACGCCGGCGTGCCCGAAGTGCAAGGCGGACGATCTGGAGCGGGTGCTGTCGCTCCCGTCGGTGAAGTCCGAGAGCTCCCACGCGCTGGCGATGAAAGCGGCCAAGAAGCGCGACAGGAAGCAGGGCCACGAGAACATGATGACGCAGCGCGAATACGAGCTGCATCACAACGATTAGCAGGAAATCGTCGGCGGAGTGCCGACGACAGCATCGGGGCGCGATCCCCGACCCACGTCAACGATGAGCCCCGAGGAGCGCAGATGAAGCGGATCTCTGGTTGGAGCCTTCCGGTCGTCACCCTGGTCGGCGTGCTGTCCCTGGCGGCGCCGCAGGCGGTGAGCGCGCAGGCCGCGCTGCCGGACGGCGTGACCGCGGCCATGGTCGAGACCGGCAAGACTCTGTTCCACGGCGCTGCGCTGTGCGCGAACTGCCATGGACAGGCAGGCGTCGGCTCGGGTATCGCGCCGAACCTGGCCGACAAGACCTGGCTCCACATCGACGGCGCCTACGCCGCCATCGTGAAGACGATCACGGACGGCGTGCCGAGCCCGAAGGAGAGCATGATCCCGATGCTGCCGAAGGGTGGGAGCGGGATCACCGACGAGCAGGTGAAGGCCGTCTCCGCCTACGTCTACTCGATCTCACGCTGAGCGGGCGCATCTGCTGAAGGCCTGAACCGCGCCAGAAGGGGGAGGCCGGGTGCCCACGGGCGCCCGGCCTTTTTTTGTCCCTCAGTCCCGGCCCGCCGCCCGCTCACCCGCCGCGAGCGTGACGAGTCGGCGCAGCTCGGCCAGCGGGCGATCGTTGTCGTCCACCTGCAGGCGGAGCTGGACGTCGTTGCCGAGCCACGGCCCACCTTTCTCCTTCACCACCAGCATCGCCGCCGACTGCATCCCCCGCAGATCGCCGCCCGCGGCCTGCGCCGCCTCGAGCGCGGCGAGCAGGCGCAGGGAGAGGTGGCCCTCGGTGTCGTGGAACGCGCGCACCATCGCGTCCAGCACGTCCGGTCCCGCGAGCAGGTTTCCCTGCACGGAGACGTCGATCGCGGTGCGGTGACCGGCCCACGCCGGCGCGACCGGTCCTGTCCACGCGGCGACGTTGCCGTGGCCGTCCATGACCGCCACCTGGCGACCCGTCTTCGGCCACCCCTCGGGCTCGGGATCCGGGTCCTCGTCGAGCAGGCGGCGCACCACCGCCTGCGGATCCGCCCCCTCCTCGAGCAGCGCGAGGGCGCGCGGACCGTAGCCGACGTTCGCGACCGCCTGCGTGGCCACCACCCCGACTCCGGCCTTCCCCCAGATCACGCCGTTGCCGACGGAGAAGACGCGCGATTGGACCGCCACCCCGATCTCCCCGGTCAGCGGGTCGAACCCGAGGATCGAGAACGTGGAGACGGTGGGGTCGGCGGCGGTGGCGTCGGGCGCTTGCGCGGGGAGGTCGGCGGCGCCGGACAGGGCGACCCCCACGAGGGCGAGCAGGAATGCACGGGTCATCGCACAAAGATGGCGCGGAGGGGAGGGAGGTGGCACCCTCCCCTCTATGACTCCAGCACCGCCCGCACGTCCGGGTCCAGCCGGGCGCTCGCGCTGGTGGCCGCCGAGACCCCCAGGTAGACGAGCAGCGACAGCACGAGCGTGAGCCCGGCCACCGAGACCCCGGCCGGGAGCGCGATCCAGCCCAGGAATCCGGCGGTCTCGAGCGCGAGCGTGGCCACGAGCCCGGTGGCGATCGACGCGACCGCGCCCGCGCGCGTGCCGCCCGCCCAGTTGAGCCCGATGGCGAGCGCGGGCACGAGCGTGGACGCGAACAGCCCCCACCCGAAGATCCCCAGGAACGACACCAGCGCTCCCGGCAGCTGCGCGGCCGCGGCCGCCGCCGCCGCGATCAGCACCGTGGCCCAGCGGGCCCAGCGCAGCTCGTCGCCCAGCGGCCGCCCCAGCGCGACCGGGATGTCGTGCGTGATCGCGCCCGCGCCGACGCTCAGGAACGCATTCACGGTGCTCATGATCGCGGCGAGCACGCCCGACAGCACGATCGCCGCGAGCAGCAGCGGCGTGCGGCGCAGCAGGAAGAGCGGGGTCGCGAAGTCCGGGTTCGCCAGGGGCTCCAGTTCCCCGGTCACCACCAGCGCCTTGACCGCGACGCCGACGCCGACGAACAGCAGGACCGTGAGCACGAGCGCGGCCGTGCCGAGGAGCGGGAACCACTTGAGGCGCAGCGGATCCTTCAGCATGTAGAACTTGTGCAGCACGTGCGGCTGGCCGAGCACGCCCAGCCCGAAGACGAAGAAGAACGACGCCGCCGTGAGAGGGGGGAGGTGCCCCCACGGGTCGAGGAACGCCGGGTCGGCAGCGAGGATGGTGCGGGACAGCCCCGCCATGCCGCCGCCGGCGTCGAGGACGTACGCGAACACGAGCGTCGAGGCGGCGGCCATGATCGTGCCCTGGAGGACGTCCACGTAGACGCCGCTCAGGCTTCCGCCGCTCGCCGAGTAGGCGATCATGACAAGCGTGCCCAGCCAGATCGCCGGCCCCAGACCGATGCCGAAGACCGCGTCGGTGACGACGCCGAGCGCGCGCAGGTTCGCGGCCATGTAGCCGACGATCGCGACCAGGATGGCCACTCCGGCGAGCCCCTGCACGAGCCGCGACCCGTAGCGCGCACCGAGCGCGTCCGGAATAGTGAGCATCGGGCGCACCTCCGCGAGCAGGCGCAGGCGCTTGGCGAGCACCCACGCGCCGAGCGCGCCGGTGATGCCTGCCGGGAGGATGATCCACACCGCGCCGAGGCCGCGCGCGTACACGAGTCCGGGGCCGCCGATGAACGCGAAACCGGAGATGTTGGAGGCGAGCGTCGCCAGCGTGAGCGCCAGCAGCCCGATGCCGCGGCCCGCCACGAAGAAGTCCGCGGCGGTGCGGGTGCGGCGGGCCGCCCACAGCGAGATGGCGGCGACCCCGGCCCCGTACAGGACCGCGACCCCGGCGACGGTGGGGCCGGCGAACGCGGGCAGGTCCGCCACCTGGAGGAGCGCGCGCAGCGTCGGGATCATGGGCGCTGCGGAGGCTCTGCCGCCTCGCCGCGGTGCGCGGCCGCGGCTGCGCGCACGCGGGCCAGGTCCGCCTCCGAGAGCGTGGCGCGGTCGAACGTCCATGCGTACACGAGCGGGACGATCAGCGCGGGCAGCAGGCCGATCCCGTAGAGCAGGTGCGCGGCGGCGCGCGGAAGGCCGAGATCGAGGTCGGGGTTCGCCGGGTCGGTGGGGGGGATGGTCCACACCGAGGCCATCGCGAACGCGAGCGCGAGGCCGCCGACCGCGAGCATGGCGGCTAGCGTCCCTCCCCCCGGCCGCGCGGCGGCGAGCAGCGCGGTCGCCGTCATGATCACGATCGACGCGACGCCGAGGAGCGGCCCCGCCCACGCCGGCGCGCCCCCGGGCAGGAAGGCCGCCGCGTACGCCGCGGCCGCGCCGACCAGGCCGAGCACCAGCAGGGCGAGCGCGCCGCGGCCGACGGCACGAGGGTTCAGTGCCGGCCTCCACGCGGATAGCTTTCCCGCCCATGACCAAGGACGACGAGGGCGCGGCCGACCGCGCCACGCTGGATGGGTTGCCCGGCCGGGGCTACGCGGTGGTGGAGTCGCTGGCGTCGCTCGGGAAGGGGCGGCGACTGACCGGGCTTTTTCGCGCCGAGAGCGGCCACGCCCCCGGGCTCAAGGCGCAGCTGGGCGCGCGCCGCCGGCTTGCCTTCGACGGCATGGTGCACTTTCGCCACCATTCGGTGCGCGCGTCGCTCGAGGTGGAGCTGGCGCGGGTGGAGGAGGAGAAGGGCGGGGTGGTCGTCGAGTTCACCGCGCACGAGGTCCCCTACTCATTGGGCTGATTGGAGCGGGCCGATCCGCAGCGGAACGAGTTCACGATAGACTCCAGCTCCACCAGGTACTCGTGCTGCTCCTGGTCCGGGGCCCACAGCCATGCGTCCACCAGGTACATGCGGTCCTGGAAGGTGCAGATCTCGGCGCGCAGGATGAACGGGCCGCGCGTAGGCGCGGTCCGTTGTGGGTTCTGCCAGTTCCCGAGCAGCTGGTACACGACGTTGCCCCTGTGCGTCGTCTGCGTGGCCTCGACGTTGGCGAGCGCGGCCGCCTGACGGACGCCGTAGTGGGTGGCGGCGAGCTGCGAGCGCCACCCGAGCAGCCCCTCCCCCTGCATCCCCTGCGGGATCGGGCTCCGCCAGGTCACCGCGACGTGGCGGATCACGTGCGACGAATCGGTAGCCGACCTGCGAAAGAGGAAGACGTCGCCGTCCCGGCTCGCTTCGTAGTCGGCGGGCACGAGCACCGTGAAGCCCGCCTCCTCGAACACGCTGTCCGCGAGCGCCCTGCTGGCGCCGTTCGCGAACATCCGCGTCACCACCCATTCGCGGTAGCGCTGGTCGTAGAGGGTCCGCAGCGAATCGAGCTGCGCGGTCACGGCGGCGCGGGCGTCCCCTTCGGGCAGCAACAGCAGCGTCGCGTGCTGGCCTGCAGCCCACACGTCGTCCACCTCCACGATCGCCGGGAGGGTGGGGGCCTCTCCCTTGAGGCGCGCGAGCGGCTCCTCCATCCAGGGATCGGTGGGGGTTCCGATCAGGAGCAGCTGGCGGGCCCGCCGCTGCTCGCGCCACGTCTGCTCAGTCGGGTCCTGATAGCTCACCTGGAACGCCTTCTGGGCGCCGATCGCGATCGGGCTCGGCTCGAGCTTGGCCTTCACCCGGCTCTGGATGCGGGGCCACAGCTCAGGATGCGCGATCGCGACGATGTCGTCGGCGTCCCCGACCGCGGGCTCCTGGTCAGCGCACGCGCCCGCTCCCAGCGCGAGCAGCAGGGGCCACGCGCCGAGCAGGGTCCGGCGCACCCTCCGCGGGGTGCTCATCGCCGCGCTCACACCGCCGCGGGCTCAGGGGCCGGACCCAGGTTGCGGTCGAGCAGCGCGCCCGGATCGGGATCCCGCCCCATGAACTCCCGGAAGAGCCGCTCCGGGTCGTCGCTGTCCCCGCGCGACAGGATCGTCTGCAAGTACGCGAGGCCCGTGCTCCGGTTGAAGATGCCCTCGTCGCGGAAGCGCGTGAACGCGTCCGCGTCCAGCACCTCGGACCACAGGTAACTGTAGTAGCCGGCGGCGTAGCCGCCGCTGAACAGGTGCGTAAACGACGTGAGGATATGCAGCTCGGCGAACGTGCGGTCGGGGCTGAACTCGAGGAAGCGCTCGCGCGCGAAGTCCATCGCGGCCTCGGGGCTCTTGTCGGGTCGGCGCGCGAAGTCGCGATGCAGAGCCAGGTCCACGGTGCCGAAGCTGATCTGGCGCATCTGCTGCCAGCCGCCCATGTAGCGGCGCGCCGCGACCATGCGGGCGTACAGCTCGGCCGGCAGCGGCGCGCCGGTGCGCCAATGCGCGGCGAACAGGTCGAGGGCGGCGCGCTCCCACGTCCAGTTTTCCATGAACTGGCTCGGCAGCTCGACCCAGTCCCACGGCACGTTCAGCCCGCCGCGGGCCCGCACCGGCACGCGCGACGTACAGTGGTGCAACAGGTGGCCGAACTCGTGGAAGACGGTCTCCACCTCGCGGTGGGTGAGCAGCGCGGGCTCCTCACTCTGAGGGGGCGCAAAGTTCCCGCAGATCACGCCCAGGTGCGGATCGAACCCCCCGTCCTCGAGCGGGCCGCCGGTGCGCAGGTCCTGCATCCACGCGCCCTGGCGCTTCTCCTTGCGCGGAAACCAGTCCGTGAAGAAGGCGCCCAGCCGCGTGCCGTCGTCGGCCGTGATCTCGTAATAGCGGACGTCGGGGTGCCAGACGTGGGCGTTCTCCTTCGCCTCCACGCGCAGCCCGAACACGCGCTCGACGATCCCGAACATCCCCTCCATGACGCGCTCGAGCGGGAAGTACGGTCGCAGGGCCTCGTCGTCGATGTCGTAGTCCTTGCGGCGCAGCGATTCCTGCACGTACGACGCGTCCCAGGGGGCCAGCGCGTCGATCCCGAGCTCGCGCGCGTGCGCGCGCAGCGCAGCCACGTCGCGCTCCCAATACGTGCGCGTGAGCCCGGCCATGTCGCGCTGGAACGTCCACGCGCGCTCGCCCGACTTGACCATGTGGTCCTCGAGCCGGTAGTCGGCGTAGTCCGCGTAACCGAGCAGATCGGCGATGTGCTGGCGCAGCTCGACGATGCGGACCACGAGCGCGCGGTTGTCGAACTCTCCACCCCGGCAGCGCGTCACGTAGCCGCGGTGGACGGTGGCGCGCAGGTCGCGGTCGTGCGCGTACTTGAGAACCGGCTCGACCGAGGGATGATCGAGGGTGAGGAGCCACCCTTCCTTCCCTTTCTCCGCGGCGGCGTCGTGGAAGCGGCCGCGGTACGAGTCGGGCACGCCCGCGAGGCGGCTCCGGTCGGTGACGACCAGCTCCCACGCGGCGGTCGCATCCAGCACGTTCTCGCTGAATTTCCGCTCGACCGCGATCAGATCGATCTTCATCTCCTGGAGGCGCGCCTTCCGCTCCGGCTCCAGGTCGGCGCCGGCGCGGCGGAACTGGAGCAGCGTCTTGTCGAGGTGGCGGCGGCGGATCCCCTCCAGCCGCTTCGCTTCGTCGGTCGCAGCGAACGCCTTCACCCGCGCCCACAGCGCGCCGTCGAGCGGCAGCCGGGTCCAGAACGCGGAGATCTCGGGCAGCACCGCGTTGTAGGCGTCGCGCAGCGGCCGCGTCTCGTTGACCGCCAGCAGGTGCCCGACCGGATTGATGCGCTCCTCGACCCAGCGGGTGATCCGGTCCAGCTCCGCGAGCGTGTTCTCCCAGCTGCACGCTCCGGTGGCGGCGCTGAGCGCGTCGAGCCGGGCCTGACCCAGGCGCAGCACCTCGCGCACGCCCGCCTCGACGTGTTCCGGACGGAGGCGGTCGAACGGGATCCGGAAATCCTCGGAGAGGAGGGGGTTGGCTTCGGTCACGGCCGGTTCAGGGGCTGCCGGAGAGGGGGGTGCGGGACGCCGAAAGATCGCCCCGGGGCGCGGGGGCGGCCAAGGTCTCGCCCAGCCGCACCTCGAGCCCCGGGCGGCACGCCGGCGTGAGCTCGATGGCGTCCCGCTGGAAGAGCAGCACGACCGTCGAGCCGAGGTGGAACGCCATCAGCTCGGCGCCCCGCGCGATGGGGACGGGAGGCGTGTAGCGGCGCGCGCGCTCACGCGCGGGCGCGTCCCGGCGATTGCTCACCCACGCCCGCCCGCCCCCCCACGCCGGATCGAACGCGGTCGAGATGCGCGCGACGTTGTACGCACCGACCGCGACCGCCGCGGTGCGCCCCACCGGGCCGTCGATCACGCAGAGCACGCGCTCGTTGCGCGCGAACAGGTCGGGGACGTGCGCCACCGCGGCGGCGTTCACCGGAAAGAGCGCGCCGGGGACGTGCCGGGCCACCGGGATCGTCCCGCCGACCGGCGCGTGCACGCGGTGGTAATGACGCGGGGAGAGGTAGAGGGTGACGAACGTGCCCCCGTCGAACGCGGCCGCCTCGGCCGCGTCGCCGAGCAGGTCGGCCACCGAGTAGGGGCGCCCCTTGGCCTGGACGGCCGTGCCGCGCTCGATCCGGCCGGTCGCGCCCACCACGCCGTCCACGGGCGAGCCCACCGCGTTCGGGTCGGCCGGCCAGGAGCGGAGCCCTGGCTTGAGGCGCCGCACGAAAAAGGCGTTCACGCTCGGGTAGTCTTCCAGCGGCTGCTCGACCTCCGATAGGTCCGCGCCCACCGCGCGCGCGAAGCTCGTGAACACGGCGCGGCGGAGCGCGCGGGGAAGGGGGATGTCGGCGAGCCGCCCCAGCGAGCGGGACAGCCCGGCCTGTGGCAGCCGGCGCAGCAGCGACAGGGTGGCCCGCCAGGCGGGGGAAGGCAGGTCCGGCGTTATATCCGGGACGACGTCCGAGGCGCTCATCCCGGTGGGTACTCCGGCGGGCCCGAGCCGGGTCCGGCCCCCGATCGCCGCGGCCCACGCCAGCCGAACCGCTCCCAGTCGATGCGCCCGCGCCGGTCGAACGCGACCCGCTCCGCCTCGAGCAGGGAGCGCTGGAGCGCGGCCAGGCCGGGCGCCCCGCGGATCGAGATCTCGCCGTTTCGGTTGACCACCCGCCACCAGGGGACGGTCGCGCCCGGCGGCAGGGCCGACAGCGCGGTGCCGACGCCGCGCGCAGCGCGCGGCGAGCCCAGCATCGCCGCCACGCCGCCGTAGCTGACGATCCGCCCGCGCGGCACGCGCCGCACGAGGGCGTAGACGCGCTCCGTGAAGGTGCGGGCGGCACGCCCGCGAGGAAGACGCTTCGGCACGGTCGGCTCCTGGAGAGGTTCTGGACCTGCTGCTATGTTGCGCCTGGAGGCCGCTCACGCCATGTCCCCGCACGTCCATTCCCATCCGCTCCCCGCCGGTGCGCCCGCCCGCCCCGAGGGCGAGCTGGCCCGGCTTCGCGCGGTGCTCGTCCTCACCGCCGTCTTCATGGTGGTGGAGGTGGTGGGCGGAATCACGTCGGGGTCGCTCGCGCTACTCGCCGATGCGGGCCACATGCTCGCCGACGTGGCCGCGATCGCGCTCGCGCTGCTCGCGCTCCGGCTGGCGCGGCGGCCGGCCAGCCTGGAGAAGACGTACGGCTACGTGCGCCTGGAGATCCTCGCCGCCCTGGTCAACGGCGCCGCCCTCTTCCTGATCGCCGGGCTGATCGCGTGGGAGGCGTGGCGGCGCCTCCAGAACCCCGTCGCGGTGGACGGGCCCGTGCTGATGGCGGTCGCCACCGGCGGGCTGATCGTGAACGTCGTCGCCGCGCGGCTCCTGCACGGGCACGCCGGTTCCAGCCTGAACACCCGCGCCGCCTACCTGCACGTCCTCGGCGACCTGATCGGCTCGGTGGGCGCGCTGGCCGCCGGCGCGATCGTGTGGGCGACCGGGTGGGCCGCCGCGGACGCGATCGTCTCGGTGCTGATCGCCGGTCTCATCCTGGTCGGCGCCTGGCGCGTGGTGCGCGAGGCCACCGACGTGCTGCTCGAGGCCGTTCCCCCGCACGTGGACCTCGCGCAGGTGCTCGAGGATCTGCGCGGCGTGCCCGAGCTGGACCAGATCCACGACCTCCACGTGTGGACGCTGACGAGCGGCTTCGTCGCGCTGTCGGCCCACGCGGTGATCGACGACCCCTATCGCCAGGGCGCGGTGCTCGAGGAGGTGCGGCGGCGGCTGCGCGGCTACGGCATCGAGCACGTCACCCTCCAGCTCGAGCCGCGCGCGCTGGTGCAGGTGCGGACGGCTCGGGAGAGCAAGGGCTAGCGGGGCCTGCTCCCTGGTCCGGAACGTGCAACCCGGCCGCTCTCCGCGATGGCGGCGGCCGCGACCGCTTCCGGGCGCGCCGGACGTTACGCGGGCCGGGGGACCGGTCGATTCCTTGACAGGGCGCACCCCCGACGTACCTTGGCGCCAAATTGACCCTGCATCGGGTCAACAGGACGCCAGTCGTTTCCGCAGGAGGAAAACGGATGGAGGACCGCTCGGGCTGGATCGAGGACGAGCCTCACGGCGCCGTCTCTCTTGTCGTGCAGGCGTTCGACGAAGAAGAAGAAGAGGAGTGGGAGGAAGAGTGGGAGGAGGACGACGACTGGGACGACGACGACGATGACGACGACGACGAGGACGGCGAAGACAAGGATGAGGACTGGGAGGAGTGGGAAGAGGAGGACGACGAGTCGACCGCTCGTCGTGGCCCCCGCCTCATGTGGAACTGAGGGTCCCCTCTGCGATCCCATCCAATAGAGCCGCCCCGGCCACGACGGCCAGGGCGGCTCTATTGCTGGGTCAGCGCTCGATCGGCGCGCGGACCAGGTTGCCCCACTCGGTCCACGAGCCGTCGTAGTTCTCGACCTGGGGGAAGCCCAACAGGTAGGTGAGCACGAACCAGGTGTGGGAGGAGCGCTCCCCGATGCGGCAGTAGCTGATCACCGGCTTGTCCGGGGACAGCCCCGCCTCCCCCTGGTAGATCTGCTTGAGATCGGCGGCCGCCTTGAACAGGTGGGTGTCCGCATCGACCGCGCGGGCCCAGGGGACGCTCTTCGCGCCGGGGATGTGCCCCCCCCGCAGCGCTCCCTCGTTGGGGTAATCGGGCATGTGCAGCCGCTCCCCTCGGAACTCCTCGGGGCTCCGCACGTCTACCAGGAAGCCCTTGCCGTCCACGTGCGCCATCACGTCGTCGCGGAAAGCGCGGATGCGGGAGTCGTCGCGCGGCCCCACCTCGAGGTTCCCCGCGGCCAGTGCCGGGACGGCCTCGGACAGCGCGCGCTTCTCGTCCACCCAACGGGCGCGCCCGCCGTCCATGATCTTCAGATTCTCGATCCCGAACAGCTTCAGCACCCAGAAGCTGTAGGTGGCCCACCAGTTGTTTTTGTCCCCGTAGAGGACGATCGTGTCGCCCCGATTCACGCCTTTGCGCCGGAGCAACGTCTCCAGCTGCGAGCGATCGAGGTAGTCGCGCTTGATCTTGTCGTTCAGGTCCTCGATCCAGTCGAGCTTCTGCGAGCCGGGAACGTGCCCAGTGTCGTAGAGGAGGACATCCTCGTCGGACTCGAAGACCTTCACGGTCGCATCGTTCAGGTGCTGCTCCACCCACGCGGTGGAGACGAGGACTTCGGGGTGCGCGTAGCCGCGCGCCTCGATCGGCTGCACATCTGCCATGCGGACCTCGGAGCGGGAGAAGGCGCCAGGAGCCGCCCAGCGCGAGCGTGCCAATACCCCCACGGGAAGGACCGGATCCTGCGCTCGGAACCGCACCCCTGGCGCCGGGCTATCTAGGTCCGTGACCGATCTCCTGGGGGCCGAACCGGACCGCCTGCGCGCGCACGTGCGCGCGCTCGAGGGCGAGCGCCACCCGGACGGCTCCCCCGAGGCGCTCGCGGGTGCGGTGGCGTACGTGGCGGATCAGCTCGCCGCGCTCGGTCTGTCGGTGCGGCGGCGGCCGTTCCGCTTCGGCGGCCGCGATTTCGCCAACGTCGTGGGCGAGATCCCCGGCTCGGATCCGGCGGCTCCCCGGGTGCTGGTGGGAGCCCATTTCGACTCGGTGCTCGGCACGCCGGGCGCGGACGACAACGCCAGCGGGGTCGCGGGCGTGCTCGAGTGCGCGCGGCTGCTGGCGGGGACGCGCCCGCGCGCCCCGATCGAGCTGGTCGGCTTCAACCTGGAAGAGCGGCAGGGATGGACCTACCGGGTCGGGAGCCGGCGCTGGGTGGCCCAGGCGCGCCGCGCCGGCGTGCGCTACCGGGGCGCGCTCGTGCTCGAGATGATCGGCTTCAGCAGCCGCGCTCCGGAGAGCCAGACGATTCCGTGGCCGATCCGGTGGATGAAGCTGCCGCGGGTGGGGGACTACCTGGCGGCGGTGGGCGACACCGGGTCGCGCGCGCTCCTCGCCGCCTTCCTCGATGCCGCGCGCGAACACGCGCCCGACCTGCCCGTGGTACCGCTGCACTCGCCGCTGCGCGGCTGGCTGGTGTGGGCCACGCGCCGCAGCGACAACGCGTCGTTCTGGTCGCGCGGGTATCCAGCGCTGTTGCTCACCGACACCGCCAACCTGCGCAACCCGCACTACCACCGCGCGAGCGACCGGGTCGAGACGCTCGACCTGGCGTTCGCGGCGCGAGTGACCGACGCGGTGGCGGCGTGCGTCCACCGGCTGGCGGGCGACGAGGTGGGCGGGCATGCCCGCCGTCGCTAATATTCCCGGAGCGAGCCGCGGCCGAGCGCGGCGGCCCGTGCCATCTCCCTCCTACCCCGCCCCATGTATCCGCTGACGCCGTGGGTAAAGCGGCTGCTGATCGCCAACGTGGTTGTCCACGTGCTGGCGAAGCTGTCCGGCCCGCTGTTGTACAATCTGGGCGCGCTCGTCCCCACCGAAGTGGCCATGCGGCCGTGGACGCTCGTCACCTACATGTTCCTGCACGCTCCCGGGCTGTCGCACCTCTTCCTCAACATGCTGAGCCTGTTCTTCTTCGGGCCGCGGCTCGAGGAGCGGCTGGGGGGGCGTGACTTCCTCCGGCTGTACTTCCTGGGTGGGCTGGGTGGGGCGGCCTTCTCGTTCGTGTTCGCCCCGCAGGACGCCGTGGTCGGCGCGTCGGCCGCGATCTTCGCGGTGATGATCGGTTTTGCCATGTTCTGGCCGCGCGAGCGCATCTACATCTGGGGGATCATCCCGGTGGAGGCGTGGCTGCTCGTGATCGCCATGGTGGGGATCAACCTCTACTGGGGCTTCGGCTCGATGAACCAGGGCGTCGCGAGCTTCGCGCACCTGGGCGGCGCGGCCTTCGGGTTCGCCTTCCTGAAGTGGCTGCTGTGGAAGCGCGGGGCGTCGCGCCGGGACTTCCAGCGCAAGCTGCAGGACACCCCCTCGGCCCCACTGTCGGACCGCACCGCGATGGAGCGCTGGGAGGCGATCGACACCAAGGCCCTCCACCAGCTCAACCGGGACGAGGTGGAGGTGCTCCTGCACAAGGTGCGCGCCGGTGGCGTGCGCCTGCTCACCCCGGCCGAGCGCGCGTTCCTGGACCGGATGACGACCCAACACTGAGCGCGCCGTACAGGGTGCCCGCCCGCGCGCGCCGCGTCGAGGACATGGTCGCGCGCAGCCGGTTCGTCACCACGCTCGCCCACGCTCCGGCCCCGCAAGACGCACACGCGGTCGTGGACGCGGTGCGGGACGAATTTTCCGACGCGACCCACCACTGCTGGGCGTTCGTCGCGGGCGCGCCGGGCGCCACGACCCAGATCGGTCTCAGCGACGCCGGCGTCGTGCACGCGCTTCCAACCATCCCTAACGAGGTGAAGACGGTCCGCGCGCGTTTCGATGTCGTGGTCGGCTACGCGCACGTGGACGCGGTGCGGCGGCTGCTCGGCGAGGTGGGCGCCGCCGTCGAGGCGGAGAGCTACGGAGAGGACGTGCGCTACCGGGTCGGCGTGCCCGCAGCGGAGGCGGCGGACTTCGCCGGCCGCCTCGCCGACGTCACCGCGGTGGAAGCACGCGTGGACCCGGCCGGCGATCCACCCGGCTGATCAGGCGTCCGCGACTCCGGGGACCGCCACCCCCAGCACCCCACCCAGCCGCTCGGCGCGGATCTCCCTGATCTTCCGCCAATGGCCCTTGAATTCGTCGAGATCGCCGAGGAGCCGAAAGACTTCGGCCGTCTGGGACGAGTCTAGGACGGGGTGGAACGCGAGGGTGCCCACGGAGCCCTGCCGTAAGAGTTGCCGATTTTTGCCGTTGCCGTAAGAGTTTCCGATTCATGCCGACAAGTCAACCGAGGCCTCCCGGTTTAACCCCCGGAAACCACCCACGTCGGGGCGTCCTGCTTGAGGTTCTACTTCGTCTTCATCGTGTACACGCCGTCCCAGCCCGGCGGGGGCGGCTCGGCCAGGTACTCCTTGCAGCGCTCCGCGTACAGCGCCGTCGGGCCGTCGTCCGGGTGGCGCTCGGCCACCGCGCGGAAGGCGGCGAGCGCCTCCTCGAAGCGCGCCTCACGGTAGAGCGCGAACGCGTCTGCGAAGCCCGCCAGCAGATCCACGGTCGCGGGCGGGATCCCCTCTACGGTGCGGCCCATCACCTCGTAGACGCACACCGGCACATCCTTGCCCTTCACGCGGATGCGGTCCAGCTCGCGGCCGTACATCTCGCCTTTCACCTCTTCCCAGGTGAATTCCGAGACCATGATGCGCGTGCCGTAGGGCTTGTTCGCGCCCTCGAGCCGCGACGCCAGGTTCACGTGGTCGCCCATGACGGTGTAGTCCACGAAATGCTTGCTGCCCAGGTTGCCGACGAGCACGCGGCCGGTGTTGATGCCGACGCGCGCGTGCAGCTGCGGCTTCCCCTCCTCTTTCCATTTTTCGCGCAGCCGGCCCAGCTCGGCCACCATCTCGAGGGCGGCGCGGCACGAGCGCACCGCGTGGTCCTCCAGCGGCAGCGGCGCGCCGAACTCGGCCATAATGCAGTCGCCCTGGTACTTGTCGATGATGCCGCCGTGCTTGATGACGATGTCGGTCATCGCGGTCAGGTACTCGTTGAGCAGCGCCACCAGCGCGCTCGGGGTGAGCTTCTCCGAGAGCGTGCTGAAATCGGCGACGTCGCTGAACATGACCGAGAGCACGCGCTCCTCGCCGCCCAGCGCGAGTAGCTCGGGGTGCTTGATCAGCTCGTCCACGACCGACGACGCGACGTACTGCTGGAACATGCCGCGGATGCGCGCCTTCTCCTCCTTCTCGGCCAGGAAGAGGGTGGCGGCGGAGCCGGCGTAGGAGAAGCCGATGGCCATCATCGGGGTCGCCGCCCACAGCCACACGCCCTGCTGGGAGAAGAGCGTCCAAGAGGTGACGAGCGCGAGCGCGATCAGCGTGAAAGCGGCGATCATCCCCCAGAACCCGCGCGTGCGGGGGGCGAACGCGACCACGAGCAGGCCGAGCAGAATCGTCCACAGGTACTGGATCCTGCGGGGGAGCAGGCGGATCGCGGTGCCGTCGAGAATCGTCTGCACGGCGTGGGCGTGGATCTCCACCCCGGGGGTGAGCTCCGCGGCCGTCTGCCCCTCGACGTTGCTGAACGGCGTGGTGTGGGTGTCCTGGTGCTCCTCCACCGTCGAGCCCACCAGCACGATCTTGTCGCGGAATCGCCCTTCCTCCTCGAGCAGATCGAACTCGTCCATGTCCCACTCGCCGAGGTCGGTCGCCGCGTCGTCCACCACCGACGCGTACGAATAAGTGGTCACCGATCCCTTCCTCCCCAGGAAGTCAATCAGCATCCCCTCGCCGACGCCGCGCGGGACCTCGCGGGCGCCGATGCGCCAGCCGTCCGGGGTCGTGACCAGCGAGTCGATCGGCAGGTCCAGGAATCGGAGCACGGCGCCCACCCCGAGCTGAGGCACGGGGCCCTGGGGATACTCGTGCCGGATCGCGTACTCGCGGATCACTCCGTCCACCGGATCCACCAGGTTGTCCACGATCCCGATCGGTACGCCGCCGAGCACGCCCGCCGGGACCTCGAGGCCGCCCCCGCTCGCGTTGCGGTTGGAGATGACCGTGGTCTTCGCCCCCAGGATCGCGATGCCGGTGGAGTCGATGACTCGGCGCAGCACCGTGTCCTGCACCGGAAATTCGTCGGCGAAGGTGGCGTCGAAGGCGACGACCTTGGCGCCGGCCCGCGCGAGATTGCGGATCAGCTGGGAGTGCCAGTCGCGCGACCAGGGATAGCGACCGAGGGACTCCTCGGATTCCACGTCGATGGCGACGACGACGACATCGACGGGCTTCGGGAGGGGTCCGCGCCGCCGGAACCAGCCGTCGTAGACGCGACGCTCGAGCGTCTCGCCGACCGGCAGGATGCCGACCAGGATCGCGAGCAGCGGCGCGAGCACCCCGACGAGGGCGAGGACCAGAAAGACGCGGCGGTTGCTCACGGGCCGAAAGTACAGCCAGGGCGCGGCCGCCGCGCTGGCGCCCCCGGAACGGCTCGGGGGCGCCCGGGGCGCTCTAGAATGCCCGGTGCAGGACGATCCGGGTCACCAGCTCGCGGGTGTTGCGCGTCGGGAAGCGCTGGTCCGCGTACGACACCACGCCGGCGTTGAGCGTGACGAAGCTCGCCGCCGTCCACTCGTACTCGCCGCCGGCGAGCAGCTCGCGGCGGTCGTACTCGAGCGCGAGGTCGCCCGCCCCCTCGGGGCTGCGCGCGGCGGTGACGGTGCCGTCCAGCGTCGCGGTCACGCGCGGCGCCACCCGGTAGCGAACGTTGGCGACCGCGCGGTGGAAGTCCGTCTTCGCGTTCGCGATCGCGGTGAGCGAGGTCGTGTTGAGGCCGTACATCACGTTGTACGAGCTCGCGCGGGTGTCGGTCTCGCCCTGGAAACCGGCCAGGTAGTAGCGGTCCCGCGAGTTCACGGTGGTGTTGGACGGGTCGGTGCGCGCGACCGCGGACGCGTTCAGGTTGAGGCGCGTGTGGAAGGCGCCCACCTGCGCGATGGGCAGGCCGACCCCCAGCGACAGCGCCGTGGTGGACTCGTCCTGCGCCCCGGTCGCGGCCGCGGCCAGGTTGTTCGTGCGCGAGCCCTTCCGCACCGACGCCACCAGCGACGCCGAGCGCGGCGCCGCCTGCCAGCTGGCCTGCGCGTAGGCGGCCGTGTTGGTCGTCGTCGCGGGCTTCACGGCGTCGAGGTTGTCCTCGTCGGTCTCGAAGCCACCGGCGAGCGCGAGCGCGTCGTTCAGGATCGTGAACGAGTCGCGGATGCGGAATCCGCGCCGGTCGCGGATGAGCGCCGGGTAGCCGAGCGTGTAGTATGACCCGCCGATCGAGCGCCATTCGCCGGTGAGGATGTTGGACCCGACGCGCAAAGACGCGCGCGCCTGCTGCGCCAGGCTGGTCAGCCCGCGCGGGTCGAGCGGGATCATGGACGCGTTGATCGTGAAATATTCCTCGAACTGCGACGGGTCCACATCGAGCGGATCGTAGCCCGCCGCCTCCATGATC
>CAXNGW010000016.1:0-18098 GCA_964201975.1 Longimicrobiales bacterium
CCCGAGTGCGATCTGGAGGGCGACGAGCGCGACGGCGCCGAGCGCGAGCCGCCGCACGCGGCCGCGGGTGGTCGCCCGCACGACGGCGAGCGCGGCGGCCACCACCACCGCGGCGGTCGCCAGCGCGGCCACACGGTGGAGGAAGTGCACCAGGACGAGCGGCTGGCCGAGCGGCGGTAGCACCTGGCCGAGGCACAGCGGTACATCCGGACACGCCATCCCCGCGTCGAGGTGGCGGACCAGGCCGCCCAGCAGCGACTGGGCGAGCACGAGTGCGGCCGCTGCGGGCGCCCACATCTCGAGCGCGCGGCGCAGCTCAGGAGTGAACGCAAACGCCTCGGCGGCGTGCGGCGAGGTGGCCACCGCGAGCGCGACCGCGAGCCCCAGGAAGAGGAACGCGAGCCCCAGGTGGGTGGTGGAGACCGCCGCGGGGAGCTGGAGGAGCACGGTGAGGCCGCCGAACACCGCCTGCACGATGAGGAGCGCCATGCCGGCCGCCCAACCCAGCCGCACCGGGGAGGGGGCGCCCTCCTGACGCATCAGCCAGCCGGCGAGCAGCCACATCAGGATCAGCCCGCCCGCCACCAGTCGGTGCAGATGCTCCCAGAACACCCCGCCCTCCATGGCAGGGACCATGGTTCCGTAGCAGGTGGGCCAATCCGGGCAGGCCAGGCTCGAGCCCGTCGCGTGGACGACGCTGCCCAGGAGAAGGAGGACGAGCGTCCAGGCCGCGCTGACCTGGAAGGCCCGGTTGTGCTGGAGGGTGCTCATGGCGCGGTAAAGATAACGCCCTGCCGCTATGTTTCAGAATGGCCTCCGAGCGCCTCAGCCCCCGCAAAGCCGCCGGCTTCCTGTCCCGCCTCGCGCCGCGAGTCCGGCCCTACCGGCGCCAGCTCGTCGGCGCGCTCGTGCTGCTCGTCGTCAGCACCGCGATCGGGCTGGTGTTTCCGTTGGTCGTGCGCCGGCTGCTGGACGCCGCGTTCCTGGCCGCGAACGGCCCCGAGCTGAATCGCGTCGCGGTGGGGCTGCTGGGGCTGTTCGCGGTCCAGGCGGTGCTGAACTTCGGGCAGAGCTACCTGATGGCGTCGGTTTCGGAGCGGGTGATCGCCGACCTGCGCAAGGATCTGTTCGGGCATCTCGCGCTCCAGCCGCCCGGATTCTTCGCGCTGCGCCGCGTGGGCGAGCTGTCGAGCCGCATCGCCGCCGACGCGGCCATGATCCAGCAGGTGCTGCGCTTCGGCGTGCCGGAGCTGCTCCGCCAGGGGCTGTTCCTGTTGGGTGCGCTGACGTTGGTGACGCTCACCAACCCGCGCCTGACGCTGGTCACCCTCACCGCGATCCCGTTCGCGATTCTGGTGGGGTGGTTCTTCGGGCGCCGCGTGCGGCGCATCTCGACCAGCATCCAGGACATCCTCGCGTATGCGGTCGCGCGCGCCGAGCAGGTGTTCACGCAGATCCGGGTGGTGCAGAGCTTCACCCGCGAGGCGTGGGAGGCGGAGCGCTTCGCGCAGGAGATCGACCGCACCCGCGACGAGGGGCTGCGCCGCGGGCTCGCGCGCGCGGCCATGACCGGCGCGGTCACCTTCGCGGCGTTCGGCGCCATCGTGCTGGTGCTGTGGGAGGGGGGGCGGCAGGTGCTCGCCGGCGACCTCACGCCCGGGACGCTGGTGGCGTTCCTTCTCTATGCGGTGACGATCTCCGGCGCGATCACGTCCATGGCGGGCTTCTGGAGCCAGCTGCAAGAATCGGCGGGCGCGGCGCGCCGCATCTTCGAGCTGCTCGACCACGAGCACGAGCTGGTCGAGCGTGAGGGCGCGCGCCCCCTCCCCCAGCCGCTCCGCGCAGCGGTCCGGTACGAAGGCGTCTGGTTCCGCTACGCACCCGATCAACCCTGGGTGCTGAAGGGCATCGATGCGGAGATCCCGGAGGGGGGCACGGTCGCGCTGGTGGGCAGCTCGGGGGCGGGGAAGAGCACGCTCGCGTCGCTCCTCCCTCGCTTCTTCGACGT
Organism: Longimicrobiales bacterium; assembly: GCA_964201975.1. Classification (GTDB taxonomy): domain Bacteria; phylum Gemmatimonadota; class Gemmatimonadetes; order Longimicrobiales; family Gaopeijiaceae; genus UBA2988. Next base: position 2,009 of record CAXNGW010000016.1, read on the forward strand.
GGAGCGCGGACAGGTGCTGGTGGGTGGGGTGGACGTGCGCGACCTGCGGCTGCTCGAGCTGCGCCGCTGCATCGGCATCGTGCCGCAGGAGCCGATGCTGTTCGCCGGCACCGTCCGCGAGAACCTGCTCTACGGCAACCCCGACGCGAGCGAGCCCGAGATGATCGAGGCGGCCCGCGCGGCGCACGCACACGCCTTCATCTCCAGCTTCCCCGCGGGCTACGATCAGGTGGTGGGGGAGCGCGGCGTGACGCTCTCGGCCGGCCAGCGGCAGCGCATGGCGATCGCGCGCGTGATGCTCAAGCGGCCGCGGCTGCTCATCCTGGACGAGGCGTCGAGCAGCCTGGACTCGGAGAGCGAACGGCTCGTGCAGGACGCGATCGAGCGGCTGATGGAGCGCTGCACGACGCTGGTGATCGCGCACCGCCTCTCCACCGTGATCCGCGCCGACCGCATCCTGGTGCTCGAGGAAGGCCGCATCGAGGACCAGGGGACGCACGCCGAGCTGCTCGAGCGCAGCGCGGTGTACGCCCGCCTCTACCGCAGCCAGTTCGAGGACGCGCTCGCCTCGACCCAGGCCCCCCGCACCGTGGAAATGACATGACGCCGGCCGGGCGCAAGAAGGAGGGCGGCCCGTTGGACGTGCTCAACCCACTCACCTACGTGCCGGATTCGCTCAATCCGGTGCGCCAGTTGCGCGCTATCACCCGGCTGGTGCGGCGCCAGCGCAAGAAGCCGGGCCTCCCTCCCGGGACGATCGTTCATACCGGCGAGCAGAAGGTGGAGGTGGTCCGGATTAGCGCCTTCGACTTCGCCGGCGAGAAGTGCACCGAGATCAAGGACGTCGAGGACATCACTTCGGTCCTCGACCTGCGCGATTCGCCCACCGTCACCTGGGTCAATATCGACGGGCTGCACGACACCGATCTGATCGAGAAGATCGGCCTGCATTACGGCTTCCATCCGCTGGTGCTGGAAGACGTGGTGCACGTCGGGCAGCGGCCCAAGCTCGAGGAGTACGACGACTATCTCTACCTGGTGCTCTATCAGCTGGAGTGGCGCGGCGAGGACGCGATGGTCACCGAAGAGCAGGTGAGCATGATCATCGGTCCCAACTACGTTTTCAGCTTCCAGGAGCGGCCGGGCGACGACTTCGAGACCGTGCGCGAGCGGCTGCGGCAGTCGCGCGGCAAGGCCCGCCACCGCGGCGCCGATTATCTCGCGTATCAGCTCATCGACGCGACCGTGGACAACTACTTCACCATCCTCGACCGCATCGGCCAGGTCACCGAGCAGGTGGAGCTGGAGGTGCTCGGCTCCCCTACCCCGCAGACGATGCACCGGCTGCACCAGATCAAGCGCGAGCTGCTGGTCGTGCGGCGCGCGATCTGGCCGCTGCGGGACGTGCTGGCGGGTTTGATGCGCACCGAGTCCGAGCTCGTCACCGAGGGCACGCGCGTGTATCTGCGCGACGTCCACGACCACGCGGTGCGGGTGGTGGACATGGTGGAGACGCTGCGCGACGTGGTCGGGGGCATGATCGAAATCTATCTCGCCCAGGTGACCATCCGCACCAACGAGGTGATGAAGGTGCTCACCATGATGGCGAGCGTGTTCATTCCGCTCACCTTCATCGTCGGCGTCTACGGCATGAACTTCGACTTCATGCCGGAGCTGAACGTGTGGTGGGGCTATCCCGCGGTGTGGGCGGTGATGATCGCGGCCACGGCCGGAATCCTCATCTGGTTCCGGCGGCAGCGCTGGCTGTGACCGCGGCTGGGGTGGGGTGCTCCGTCGGCGGGTCCAGGTACGCGTCCATGCCGATGATCCCCTCCTCCAGCCAGGTGAGCTCGCCTGCCAGCGCCTGACGCGCCACCCGGTAGGTGGCGTCGTCCTCGTTGTCGAACAGCTCGTCGAAGCGCGTCGCCACCCGCCGGCGCGCGTGCCGGCAGAACAGGTCGGCGAGCGCGACCGGGGTGCGGTCACCCGGATTCGCCTCGACCATGCGGCGGGCCTTCACGGCCGCCGCGGCCATGTTGAACAGCTCGGCGCCGATCTCGACGATGCGCCCGAGCACCGCCTGCTTCTTCTCCAGCTTGGGACCGAAGCGCACCATGGCGTGGAAGATCGCGCGCGCCAGCCGGCGCGAGGTCCGCTCCACGTAGCGCATGTGGGGGGCGAGCGCGCCGTACTCGCGGTAGCGCGGCCACATCCCCCAGCCGAGGAAGCGCGACGGGTACCACCACGCGTAGTAGAGGCCCGCCTGGAGCGCGGAGGCGACGCGCTTGCCCATGGGCGCGCGCGGATCGATCATGGCGCCCGCGATCGCCAGGTGGTCGTCCACCGCCTCGCGCGCGATGAACAGCCGCATGATCTCGCTCGATCCCTCGAAGATCAGGTTGATGCGCAGGTCGCGCACCATGCGCTCCACCGGGAAAGGGGCTTCGCCGCGCGCCTTCAGCGAGTCGTGCGTCTCGTAGCCGCGGCCGCCCCGGATCTGGAGCAGGTCGTTGGCGATCTCCCAGGCGCGCTCGCTGTTCCACATCTTGGCGAGCGCGGCCTCGAGGCGGATGTCGAAGGTGTGCGCGTCGGCCATCCCCGAGGTCAGCTCGACGACCGCCTCCATGGCGAACGTGTCGGCCGCCATGCGCCCTATCTTTTGCGCGATCGCGTCGTGCTTGCCCACCGCCTGACCCCACTGGACGCGCTCGGACGCCCAGCGCCGGCAGATGTCGAGCGACGCCTTGCCGGCCGCGGCGCAGAACACCGGCAGCGACAGCCGCCCGGTGTTGAGCGTGACGAGTGCGAGCTTGAGCCCCTTGCCTTCGCCCCACAGCAGGTTCTCGGCAGGGACCTTCACGTCGGTGAACTTGAGCACCCCGTTCGAGATGCCCTTGAGGCCCATGAAGTCGCAGCGGTGGAGGACTTCCACCCCCTGCCACGCGGTCTCGACGATGAACGCGCTGATCGGCCGCCGCCCGCGCTTGCCCTCGGGGGCGGGGGTGACCGCCATCACCACGATGATGTCCGCGCGCGGCCCGTTCGTGCACCACAGCTTCTCGCCGTTCAGGATCCAGTGCCTGCCGTCCGCCGACTTGACCGCGTGCGTGCTCATGTTTGCCGGGTCGGAGCCGACGTCGGCCTCGGTCAGCGCGAACGCCGACAGCGCGCCGCCGGCCAGGCGCGGCAGGTAGCGCCGCTTCTGCTCATCGGTGCCGAAGTACATGAGCGGGCCGGGCACGCCGATCGATTGGTGCGCGGACAGGAAGGCGCCGGTGGCGCCGCACCGGCTGGCGACCAGCGACAGGGCCTTGGCGTAGGTGGTCTGGGAAAAGCCGAGCCCGCCGTACTCGCGCGGGATCTTGATGCCGTAGGCGCCCAGCTTGGCGAGCCCCTCGAGCACTGCGTCGGGAACCCAGCCGTCCCTGTCGATCGCGTCCCCGTCGATGTGCTCACGGGAGAACGCCTCCAGGCGCGCCAGCCACTCGTCGGCGCGCTCCTTCTCGGTCGGGTCGGGCTGGGGGGGCGGCCACAGCAGGCCGAGGTCGAAGCGACCGCCGAAGATCGCGCGCGCGAAGCTGCGGTGCTCCCACTCCTGCTCGCGGGCACCCTCGGCGACGTCACGGGCTTCCTGTTCGCTCGCGAGCTTGCTCGGTTCCGCCATGCGGCGCTCCGGACGGGGTGGTGGGACCTATCTATCCCTCCGGCTGCCTATTCCGTGCCGTCGCCTCGGAGGAATGCCTCGATCTCGTCCGCGCGGGCATCGGCGTCGCGCTCGCCGAGGTCCATCAGCGCGCAGATGTAGTCCTGCTGGAACAGGATGAAGGAGAGGAAATCGGGGCTGGTGGTCTCCTGCGTGCCGAGGCTCCGGGTCATGAAACGGAAGGCCCGCGGCAGCCTGGGCTCGTACTCGGAGGCCATGTGCCCCAGGTCCACCGAGGGGCGGAGGACGAGGAGCGCGAGCGGACGCAGCACCCCGCGCTCGGGAGCGGGGATGCGCTCGAGGAGATGGTTCAGGCGGTCGAGCTCCATCGCGTCGTGATCGAGCAGGTCGAGGAAGACGGAGTTCATGAGCACCCCGGCGACCTGCGCGGGGGGCGGGTAGCCGAATACCTCGGGGCGGTCGGCCTCCTCCTCGGTGCGCTGGTAGCGGGTCGAGATCGCGACGATGCGCTTGGCGCCCAGGTGCAGCGCGGGGGAGAGCGGCGCGGTGAGGCGGATGCTGCCGTCGCCGTGCCAACCATCCTCCAGCTCGACCGCCGGGAAGAACAGCGGCAGCGCCGTAGAGGCCATCACGTGCTCGACGGTGAGCACGGCCTCCTTGGCACGCCGGTGCGGGCGCTGCCAGGTGGTGATGTTCTTCCCCTGCACCCAGGTGATCGACTGTCCGGTGGTATAGCTCGACGTGCTGATCGCCGCTGCCTTGAGCCGGCCGGTCGCGAGGTTGTGTGCGACCCCCGTGATCTCGCCGTCCACCGCGTGCAGGGCGTCCGTCAGGTAATCGCGGAGCGGCTGCGTGTCCACCAGGCTCTTCGGGCCCTTCCCCGGAAATCTTCCCGACACCAGCTGGTTTCCCCACCGCAGGATGTTCATCGCCAGCGAGCGCGAGTCGGTGCGGAAGACGTCCTCGACCGTGAGGTTGGACCACAGGTGGGTCAGCTCCTCCACCGACTGGAGGAACGTGCCATGGTGGGACGCGAGGTGCGCGGCGTTGATGGCTCCGGCCGACACCCCGGTCACGTACGGAATGGACAGGTGCGGGAAGAGGCGCGCCGCGGAGCGCAGGAAGCCGACCTGGTAGGCGGCGCGCGCGCCGCCGCCGCCCATCGCGATGCCGAGGCCTGGTGCGCCCCGGTCGGTGACGCTCCGAGCGGAGTCCTGTAGCGGCGCGAGGCGTGGGGTGGGGGGGGGTGTGCGGCGTTGGGCCACGACTCAGCCGGCCGTCATGCCCAGGGGCGGGCGTCCGATCGCCAGGATGCCGAACACCATCAGCACGAGCGCGATCAGCGTGGCCACCACGTGGGGAAGGTAGCTGCGCGCCGCCGGCTCGCGCCGCCGCATCACGGCCGGCACCACCGTCGCGGCCACCGCAGCGAACACCATCATCATGATGTGGCCGATCAGCGCCGAGTAGAAGCGCCCCGCGAACAGCAGCGCCACCCCGAGCACGAGCTGGAGGTGCGTCATGCCCGCGAAGACCCGCGCCAGGATGAACATGGTGCGGTCGTACGGTCGCTTGGTGGCGGCGCCGTAGAGAGCGTAGCCGAGCGCCAGGACGCCGGCGAGGAGCACCAGGTAGCGCACGCCGGAGTGGGCGTAGAAGAACATGCGTCGGTTTCCAGGTGGAAGGGTCGGCGCGCCTGCGCCCGCGCGTTGACGCGGAGAGAAGCAACGCCGGGCGGGCAGACCCGTCAAGCGGACGGCGTCCTCAGGCGGGGGGCGGAGCGCCCTCGGGCGCTGGCGTGCCGGGGTCCTCGTCGCCGGGGTCGGCGGCGCGCAGCGCCTCGCGCACGACGCGCAGGACCTCTGCGTCCATGTCCTGCGCGTTCATCATCCAGGCGAGGTAGTCGGGCTCGTTCGCGGCCACTTCGGCGAGCGCGCGTCCGCGGTGCTTGCCGCGGCGGAAGACGCGACTGCCGCCCTCCGCCTCCTGGAACCAGCGCTCCAGCTCGGACTCGAAGGGCATGCACTCGTCGCAATACGCGTTCAGCCCGGCGAGGTCGCGCGGCAGATGGCCGTAGCGCTCCATCTGCGCCAACAGCACCGCCGCGGAGGTGCGGATATCCCCCAGCGCGGAGTGCGCCTCGGGGTGCTCGCGGCCGAGGTAGAAGCGCGCCGCGGCCGACAGGTCGCGCTTCTCCTCGCGGTGGAAGATCGCCTGGATGTCGATGACGCGGTGGTCCCTCGGCTCGAAGGCGAGGTCGGCGCGGCGGAACTCGTTCACCAGCATCGGCAGGTCGAAGCGGCGCACGTTGAAGCCGGCCAGGTCGCACCCGTCGAGCAGCTCGGCGAGCGCCCGCGCGCGCCGCCCGAATGTCGCCTCGTGGCGCACGTCCTCGTCGGTGATCCCGTGCACCGCGATCGCCTCGGGCGAGATCGGCATCCCCGGGTTGACGCGGCGCACGCGCTCGAGCACGTCTCCGCCCGGGGCGATCTTGATGATCGCCAGCTCGACGATGCGGTCGTGGGTCAGGGACAGACCGGTGGTCTCGAGATCGAGGAAGACCAGCGGGCAGTCGAGTGCGAAGGGGAGGCGCATACGCTCCCGAAAGCTAGCCGAAGGATGCGGTCCGGGCATCCCCGCCCCCATCCTTCCGCCCATGACCGAAACCATGCGTGCGATCGTCGTCCGCGAGCCGGGCGGCCCCGAGGTGCTCAAGCTCGAGCGTGTCCCCCTGCCGATGCCAGGGCGGGGCCAGGTGCGGGTCAGGGTCGCGGCCTCGGGGGTGAACCGCGCCGACCTGCTGCAACGGAGGGGGTCCTATCCCGCGCCGCCGGGTTGGCCGGCCGACATCCCCGGGCTCGAGTACGTCGGCGTGGTGGACGCGCTCGGCGAAGGCGCCGAGGCCGAGGTCGGCCAGCGCGTGATGGGGATCGTCGGCGGGGGTGGCTACGCCGAAGCCGTGGTCGTGCACGCGCGCGAGCTGGTGCCGGTCCCGGAGGGGATGTCGCTCGCGGACGCGGGCGCGGTGCCCGAGGTGTTCATGACCGCGTTCGACGCCCTGTTCCTGCAGCTGAGGCTCGTCCTCGGGGAATCCGTGCTCATCCACGCGGTCGGCAGCGGGGTGGGGACGGCGGCGCTCCAGCTCGCCGTGGCCGCGGGCGCGCGCGTGATCGGAACGTCGCGCACCGCCGCCAAGCTGACGCGCGCGGCAGAGCTGGGGCTGGAGCGGGGGATCGTCGCCGAGGGGGAGTGGGCGCCGCGCGTGCTCGAGCTCACCGGCGGCCGCGGCGTGGACGTGATCCTCGACCTGGTCGGCGGTCCGTACCTGGCGGGCAACCAGAAGGTGCTCGCGACCGGCGGGCGGATGATCGTGGTGGGGGTGACCGGCGGGCCCAAGGCCGAGATCGATTTCCGCACGCTGATGGCCAAGCGCGCGTCGATCACCGGGACCGTGCTGCGCGCGCGCCCGCTCGAGGAGAAGATTGCCCTCGCGCGCGCATTCGCCGACCGGGTGGTGCCGCTGCTCGCGAACCGCCGCTTGCGGCCGGTGACGGACGCGGTCTACCGCCCGGAGCAGGTGGCCGACGCGCATCGCCGGCTCGAGGCCAGCGACACCTTCGGCAAGCTCGTCCTGCTCTGGGAGTAGGGGGCCGACCGGCTAGCTGGCGTCGCCCTCGGGCTTGGCGGGGGAGAGCGCCTCGCGCACGATGCGGTCCTGCTCCTTCACGTGATCGGTGTGCTTCCCCTCGGCCGTGCTGGCCCGCTCGGGGCGCGCCACGTAGCGCAGCGGGATCTGCCGCGGCACCACCGCGCGCAGCCGCGGGCCCACGAAGGTGAGCGCGCCCATGTTGCGCGGCTCCTCCTGCACCCACACCACTTCCTCCAGCTTCGGGTAGCCTCCGACCAGAGCCTCGAGGGGCACGGACGGGAACGGATACAGCTCCTCGATACGTCCGATCGCCACTTGATTCGCCGGGGCGCGTAGCTCGTGGGCCTGGAGATCGTAGTAGACCTTGCCGGTACACAGCAGCAGCCGGGTGATCTCGCCACGGCGCTCGGTCGCCGCCGCATCCTCGATCACTGGCTGGAAGCGCCCCTCGGCCAGCTCGCGCGCCTCCGACGCCGCCGCCGGAAGCCTCAGCAGGCTCTTCGGCGTCATCGCGATGAGCGGCCGCTCCGGGCGCGCGTGCGCCTGGCGGCGGAGCAGATGGAAGTACTGCGCCGGGGTGGTCGGATAGACCACCCGCATGTTGTCCTCGGCGCACAGCTGGAGGAAGCGCTCCAGGCGGGCCGACGAATGCTCGGGGCCCTGCCCCTCGTAGCCGTGGGGGAGCAGCAACGCGAGGTTCGCCATCTGGTCCCACTTCTCGCGGCCCGCCGAGATGAACTGGTCGAGCATCACCTGGGCGACGTTGACGAAGTCGCCGAACTGCGCCTCCCACAGCACCAGATCCTTGTCGGTCGCGACGCTGTAGCCGTACTCGAAACCCAGCGCCGCGGTCTCGGAGAGTGGCGAGTTGTGCACCTCGAAGCGCCCCTCGCCGACGTGATCGAGCGGCGTCCACACCGCGCCGTTGCGGGGATCGTGCAGGGTCAGGTGGCGCTGGCTGAACGTGCCGCGCTGCGCGTCCTGCCCGGTCAGGCGCAGCACATAGCCCTCGCTCAGCAGCGTGCCGAACGCGAGCGTTTCGGCGTGCGCCCACTCGAGGCGGGTCTCGCCGGTCAGCCCTTCGCGCCGCTTCTTGAGCGACTTGGCGAGCTTCGGGTGCACCTGGAAATCCTGCGGCCAGCTGAGCGCGGCGGCGTTCACCTCGACCAGCGTATGGAGCGGCACCGCGGTGTCCACCGCGGGCGACTCGGCGCGCTGCGGCTCGTACAGCTGGCCCTGATCGGTCGCCCCGTGGCTCGCCTCGGCCTTGACCTCGTCCTGCACGGCGCGGAGCGCAGCGGCGACCTTGTCCTCCATCGCCTTGGCCGTCGCCTCGTCCACCACGCCGCGCCCAGTCAGATCGCGGCAGAACAGCGTCCGCGTGGTGGGATGCTGCGCGATCTTCGCGTAGAGCGTCGGCTGCGTGTAGCTCGGCTCGTCGCCCTCGTTGTGGCCGTGGCGCCGGTAGCCCACCAGGTCGATGACGACGTCGTCGTGGTACTGGGCGCGGTACGCCATCGCCAGCCGCACCGTGGCCAGGCAGGCTTCGGGACGGTCCGCGTTCACGTGGATGATCGGGAAGTCGTAGCCCTTCGCGACGTCGCTCGAGTAGCGCGTGGAGCGCGCCTGGCCCGGGTCGGTCGTGAAGCCGACCTGGTTGTTGGTGATGATGTGGATGCTGCCGCCGACCGTGTAGCCCTCGAGGCGGCCCAGGTTGAGCGTCTCGGGCACGATCCCCTCGCCCGCGAACGCCGCGTCGCCGTGGATCAGGATCGGCACCACGGATGCCTTGTCCTGGTGGCCTTGGCGGCCTTCGCCGCCGTGCTGCATCGAGCGCGTCATCCCCATCACCACCGGGTTCACGAACTCGAGGTGGCTCGGGTTGGGGGCCAGCCGCACTTCGATGGTCGAGCCATCCGCGTTCCGGTGCGAGCCTTCGGCGCCGTGGTGGTACTTGACGTCGCCCGTGCCCGACACGGTGAGCGCGCCGCCCCTGGCCTTGACGTGGCCGAACTCGCGCACGATGTCGCGTGGGCCGATCCCCACGATGTGGTTGAGCACGTTGAGCCGCCCGCGGTGGGACGCGCCGAGCACGACCGCGCGAGCGCCCGCGCGCGACGCCTCCTCGAGCACCAGGTCGAGCATGGGGACCAGCATGTCGGTCCCCTCGATCGAGAAGCGCTTCTGTCCCAGGTAGGCGCGGTGGAGGAACTGCTCGAAGCCCTCGACTTCGGAGAGCCGCTCGAGCAGCCGGGTGAGCTCGGCGGTCTCCATCGGGCGGGTGTGCACGCCCGACTCGACCTGCTCCCACAGCCAGCGCACGCGTTCGGGGTCCTCGAGGTGCTCGAACTCGTAGCCGATGTAGCCCGAGTACGCCTCCCGCAGACGGGTGAGCGCGCCCGCCACCGTCTCGCCCGCGCGCGCGCCCTCGCGCATGACGATGTTGGCCGGGATCTGCTGCAGCTCCTCCATGGTCGTGCCGAAGAACGCCGCATCGAGCTGGGGGTGGCCGGGCGGCTGGCTGCCGAGCGGATCGATCTGCGCGAGCATGTGCCCGTGGTCCCGGAACGCCTGCACGAACGACGTCGCGCTCGCGACCGCGCGCAGCAGGCTCGCCATGCGGGCGGGGTCGAGCGCGCTCGACTCGGCCTGGGCGGCGCGGCTCGGGGCCGTGCGCGCCGCCGGGTAGGCCACCGCCTGCGCGCCGTTGCCGGAGTGCCCGCTGGTGGAGTGCCCGTTGCTGGGCAGCCCCTCGGGGACGAGCAGCCCGGCCCGCACCGTCTCCTCCGGACCGAGGGCGAAGAAGCGCCGCCAGACTTCGGGGACGGCCTCCGGATTGCGCGCGTACAACTCGTAGAGAGACTGGACGTAGCCGGCGTTCTGGGCGTCGAAGAGGTTCGTGCTCATGGGATTCGAGAGGGGCGGCGGAGCGGATCCAGGACGCGGGAAAACTAGCGGGTTTCGCGGCCGACGGGAGCGGGGGGCAGCGCCCGGGGTAGAGGCGGCCATGAGCCCAATCGCCCGACCCGTGACCGAGACCCCCCGCCCCGGCGACGTCCCCCTCTGGGAGCACCCGGAATGGGCGGCGCGCTTTCCCTGGCTGGTGCAGGGGATGACCGCCGCCGGGGCCGGCGCGCGACCCTTCGACCTCGCCCTCTTCGGGGAGGGGCGGCCCGCCGAGGTGATGGAGCGCTGGTGGGCGCTCGGGCACGCGGTCGGCGCCTTCCGCATCGCGCACGGGCACCAGGTGCACGGCCCGACCGTGCGCGTGCACGGCGAGGGAGGGGAGGGGCTGCACGTCAGCCCGCGCACCGACGGCCACGTCACCCGCACGCCGGGCGTGCTGCTCGCGGTATCGGCGGCGGACTGCGTGCCGATCTCGTTGGTGGGCGAAAGTCCGCGCGCGGTCGCGCTGCTGCACGGCGGCTGGCGCGGGATCGCGGCGGGCATCCTCGAGCGCGGCATCGAGACGCTGCGCGGCCGCCTGTCCGTGAAGGCGGGCGACCTGTCGCTGCACCTGGGTCCGGCGATCTGCGGGAGCTGCTACGAGGTCGGGCCGGAGGTGCACCGTGGCCTCGGCCTGGTGGAGCCGGCCGGGCCGCAGCCGGTGGACCTGCGCGCGCTGCTGTGCGCGCGGGCGCAGCGCGCGGGGGTGCCCGCCGACCGCATCACCTCCTCCACCTGGTGCACGCGCTGCGGAGAAGGCACACCCTTCTTCTCGCACCGGGGAGGGCGCGCGGAGCGGCAGGTGGCGGTGCTCGGGATCGCGGCCACGTGATCCCGGCGGGTGCGCCCGCCACCGGTCTGTGCGCGGCGTGCCGGCATCACCGCTGGATCACGAACCGGAGGGGCTCGTCCTTTCTGATGTGTAGGAAGTCGTTCGCCGACCCGAGGTTCCTGAGATATCCGCCGCTGCCGGTGATCGCGTGCGCGGGGTTCGAGGCGGGCGTGGGGGACGCGGCTGCGGAGGAGGAGGAGGGTCCTTAGCCGCCGACCTCCGCGAGGAACTCCCGCACGACCCTGAGCGATTCTTCGGGACGCTCTTCCGGCGGGACGTGCCCGCACCGCTCGATGACTTCCAGCCGCGACCGCGGCAAATCGCGCGCGAGCCGCTCGCCGACCCAGAGGGGGATGATGTGGTCGTGGCGGCCCCACAGCAGCAGCGCCGGGGTGCGCACCTCGGGGAAGCGCGCGGCCAGCGCGGCCAGGTTGCCCGGCACGATCTGACGCGCGGTGCGGATCAGAGCCCGTCGGGTGACCCGGGTGCGCAGCGGCGCCGCGTACCCCTCGACCTGCTCGTCGTCCACGGTGCCCTTGTCGAAGACGATGTAGTCGAGCACGGAGCGCACGATGCGCTCGGGGCGGGCTACGGCGAAGAGGAGCGCTCCGAGTAGCGGCAGGCGCGCCAGGCCGATGTAGCGCGGGATCGCCTGTGGGTAGGCGGGGCCGGCCACGCTGACCAGACCCGCGAGCCGGTCCGCCTCACCGAGATCGCCGAGGCGGAGGGCGACCAGCAGCGCGACCCCGCCCCCGAGCGAGTGTCCGATCAGGGTGGCGCCGCGGAGGTCCTCCTCGCGCACGTACCGCACGACGGCCTCAGCCTGCTCGACCGGTCCATAGCGTCCGTCTGCCGGCGGGGGCGCCGCGCCGCAGCCGAACAGGTCCATCAGATGGAGCGCGTGCTCGCGCGCGAGCGCGTCCGCCCATTTTCTGAATGTGAAGCGACTGGCTCCGAAGCCGTGCAGGAAGACGAGCGGCGGCCCCTCCCCACGCCGCACCACGTCGAGCGGGAGGGGCGGCGGCAGCTTCACCGCGGGGCGTCCATCGTCACCACCCGGGCCCCGTGCGCGGCCAGCCGGGCGGCGGTGTCGGGCTGCGCGGTGAAGACGAACACCTGCCGGTCGCGCGCAACCTGTGCGAGCAGCTCGAGCCCGCGGTGGCGCCGCTCGGGGTCCCAGTTCACCAGCGTCTCGTCGAGGAAGAGTGGCAGCCGCTCGCCGCCCCTGTCGAGCTGGTCCACCGCCGCGAGGCGGAGCGCGAGGTAAACCTGCTCGCGCGTGCCGGTCGACAGCGGGGCCTCCACCGGCACGGGCCGGGGCGCGTCCTCGCTGCGCACGCGGAACGACAGATCGCCGGCGCCGTCGGCCAGGAGCACGCGCGAGTAGCGGCCGCCCGTGATCGTCGCGAGGTGCTCGCCGGCGCGGCGCACGAGCTCGGGCTGGTGCTCCTCGCGGAAACGGCGGTCGGCCTCGCGCAGCAGGCGCGCGAGCACGTGGCGGCGGTCGCGCTCGCGCTCGAGGCGCTGCACCTGCTCCTGGAGCACGGCGGCTTCGCCGTCGATGCGGTCGAGGGTCTCTCCCTCCGCGAGGTGCTCGATGTCCCGCGCGAGCGCGGCTTCCTTGCGGGTGAGCGATTCCACCATCTGGGTCAGCTCGGGCAGCCGCACGCGCCGGCGCGCGAGCGCCTCCTCGTCCACCACCCAGTCCTCGCCGGCCTCCTCGGCCTGGCGGATGCGAGCGCGCGTGTCTTTCAGGTCGGGGTGGGCGCGCTCCAGGTCGGCGACGATGCGCGCCGCGTGGGCGGCGGCCTCGCGGCGCGCCCGGCACCGGGAGAGCCCCTCTTTCTCGTCGCCGCCGCCGAGCGCGGTCACGCGGGCGCGCAACCGGGCCGCGTCCGCGCGCAGCCCGGCCAGACCCTCCTCCTCGCGGGCGCGCATGCGCTCGAGCCGCGCCAGCTCCTCGCGCGCGCGCTCGGCTGCGGCCTGCCTGCGTCCGGCCTCCACCGCTGCCGACGCGAGCACGTGTGCCGCCGCGACGGGATCGGCGGGGAGCTCGGTCTCGCACGCCGCGGCCAGCCCCGTCAGCTCGTCGGCCAGCGTCGCGGTGTCGGTGCGGAGGCGGGTCATCTCGTCGGCCCGGTCGCGGCGGTCGCGCAGCAGCAGCTGGATGCGCTCGACGGCGCCCGCGAGCTGCGCGGGCGCCGTGTCGAGCAGCGCCTCGCGCACGGGTAGCTCGCCCAGTAGCTCGGCGAGCGCGCGCCGCGCCTGGGCCTCCAGTTCCTGCGCGGGCCCGCGGTCGGGCGGGGGCGGCGGGGCGGGCGCGCCCCGCGCACGCCGCAGCACGGCGCCGAGCAGCATGGCGCCCGCGCCGAGCACGAGCGCGCCCAGGAGCGACAGGGGTCCGCGCTCGGTGGCCACGCCGGCGGCGAGCAGGATGGCGCCGACCACCGCCACCGCCAGCGCCCCCCCCCAGCTCGGGCCGGAGTCGCGCGCGACGGCGAGGCGCGCGGCTTCCTCGGTGGCCCGGCGGGCCGCATCGCGCTGCGCGGCGGCGTGGAAGCGCGTGTCCTCCAGCTCCCGGGCGCGCGCGCGCAATGGCGCCGTGGGGAGCGCGCGCACGCGCTCCGCATCCACGCGCTCCCAGGGGACGTCGAACAGCTCGGCGGCCTCGGTCTCGACGCGGCCGGCGAGCTCGCGCAGCTCCTGCTCGAGCTGTCCTGCGCGCGAGCGCATCCAGCCAGCCGCCTGCACGCGCGCGGTCACCCGCTCCACCTCGGCGCGCCGCGCAAGCAGCTTGTCGTCACCCGGCCGCAGCCCCTCGCTGCGCCGCTTCGGCGACTCCGCATCCTTGGTCAGCTCGGCCAGGCGGGCGCCCTGCTCGGCCGCGCGCGCGTCCAGCTCGGCCAGGCGCGCGCCGGGATTGTCGGGCAGGCCGGCCAGATCCTCGGCCGCGCCGGCTTCATCTTCGAGGGCGCGCGCGCGCAGCAGCGCCGTTCGCACCGGCACCAGGGCGCGGAAGCGCTCCACGTAGACCTCGAAGGATTCGCGCTCGGCGCGCGCCCGCTCGAGCTCGGCCTGCTCGCGCTCGCGCTCGCGCACTTTGTCGCGCAGCACGCGGTCGGCGTCGGCGACGTGGCGGCGGCGGACATCGAGCTCGCGCAGCCGCTCGCGCAGTTGACGTAGCTTCTGGTTGCCGCGCCGGTGCGGCCGCCACAGCTCGGCGGCCTCGGCCTCGAGCTCGTCGGCGACGATGCGCGCCGGCCGCAGGTCGACGGCGCCGAGCCCGGCGATGAGCCGGTCCTGGATGCGCGCCCAGCTCTCCCCGGTCAGTCCCGCCAACTCACTCAGTGAAATCGCGTAGACCTGGCGGAACACCGCCAGCGGCACGTGCTCCGCGCACGGGAGCGTGCGGTTGCGCAGGTCCTCGGTGGCGTCCCCGCGCACCAGCATCCCGGTAGGGGTGGCGAGCAGGCGGCGGTGCACCTCCAGCCGGTCACCGTCCGCCAGGCGCAGGTCGGCGATGCCGGCGGCCTCTCCCCCGCCCCAGGGCGTGTACGGATGAGCTTCCCGCGACGCGGGATAGAACCCGTATAGGATGGTGGCGAGGAACTGGAAGAGGGTGGACTTGCCGCCTTCGTTCGGGCCCAGCACGACGACCAGGTCGCCCAGCGGCGCGCTGCCGGTGTCGATGTCGTGGAGACGGCCGAAGGCCTCGACGCGGATACGGTCGACGTGCATCGGCTAACTACCGCGCCGCCCGGGCGCTCCCGTGGATTCGAGCATGCGCGCGATCAGCTCGCCCTCGGCGCCTTCGAGCAGCTCGCGCACGTACGCGACCGCGTCGCCCGCGTCGGGCCGGTCGAGGCCGGCGAGCTCCTCGGCCTGGAGACCGGGCACACTGGCGCGGCCCGCGCGCACGTCCTCGAGGAGACGGAGCGCCGTCCCCAACACGTCTATGCGCGATCGGTGAGTGTCCGGGTCGAGCACGGGGTGGAGAGGCCCCGCCTGGATCTCCACGTCGAGGAGGCCGATGTCCTCGGCGGATTCGCGCGCCAGCACTTGCCGCTCCTCCTCGTCGCGCAGCCGCCGCCAACCGGGGGTGCCTCCGGACACGCGGAAGCGCACCACCCACTCGGTGCCGGGCTCCCCGGGGTCGCTCCTGCGGGCCTCCTCCCACGACGCGCGCAGGCGCGCGAGCAGCCGGTCCAGCGTATCCGCCTGCTCGAGCCCCGTGACCACCACGGTCTCGAAGCGCACGGGCGCGAAGGGTCGGAACTCGATGCGCGCGCGGGTGCCCCGCTCCAGCTCGACCAGCAGCCCGCCCTTGGGGCCGCTCTCGCGGTGGGTGCGCCCCTGCAGGTTGCCGGGATAGTGGACCGCGGGACCCTCGGCGAGGCACTGCCGCAGGTGGACGTGGCCGAGCGCCCAGTAATCGTGCCCGCTGGCGAGCAGCCGGAGCAGGTCGGACGGGGCGTAGGGCTCGTGCTCGTCGGCGCCGCTGGACGTGCGCACCTGGGTGTGGAGGAGCGCGACGTGGGGGAGCCCGCCCTTGGGCGCAGGCGGGAAGGTGGCGGCCAGGTCCCCGGTCTCGCGGCGCGAGGCGTGTCCGGCGGCGGTCACCAGCCCCACTGCGCGGCCGTCCTGGCCCGTGATCGTGACCGTGCGCGGCGCGGTGTCCCCGATCATCACCAGGTTGGGCGGCCAGGCGAGCGGGCGCGTGCGGTGCGCGTCCCGGCCGGGGTCGTGGTTGCCGGTGGCGTACACCACCGGGACCCCGGCGTCGGCCAGGCGCGCGAGCTCTTCCAGCAGGAAGCGCTCGGTCTGGAACGAGAGCCGCTCGCCGTCGAACAGGTCGCCGGCCAGGAGGACCACGTCCACCCGTTCCACCAGCGCGCACGAGACGGCGGCGCGGAGGGCCTCGCGTGACGCCTCCCGAAGGCGGCGGCGCACCCCGTCGGAACGTCCGGCGAACGGGGTGTCGAGGTGAACGTCGGCGAGG
>CAXNGW010000017.1:0-17959 GCA_964201975.1 Longimicrobiales bacterium
GGCGTGTTCGGACGGGCAGGAAACCACGACGCGACCCTGACTCTCCCCGAAGAGCAGGGGGACCCCTGCCAGGTCATCCGCGCGCGTGACGTCCGCGCCCAGGGGGCGCTCGCCGTTCCCTATCGCCGACTCCACCAGGGCACACGCGAGCCCGCCCTCCGCGCAGTCGTGCGCGGAGCTGAGCAGGCCGCCCGTGATCATCGCCAGCAGCGCGCGCTGCAGCTGGCGCTCGGCGAGCAGGTCCAGCTGCGGCGGCTCGCCGGCGACCAGGTCCTGGAAGACATACAAGTACTCGGAGCCCCCCATCTCGTCACGGTTGGTTCCGAGCAGAAAGATATGGTCGCCCTCGCCGGTGAACGCGTGTCGGCACACCCGGTCCACGTCCTCGACCACCCCCACCATCCCGATCACGGGCGTGGGATAGATGGCCGCCCCCTCGGTTTCGTTGTAGAGCGACACGTTGCCGCCCGTGACGGGCGTCTCGAACGCCACGCAGGCTTCCGCGATGCCCAGCACCGCTTCGCGCAGCTGATGATAGATGGCCGGCTTGAGCGGGTTGCCGAAGTTGCGGTTGTTGGTGACCGCGATCGGCAGCGCGCCGACGCAGGCGAGGTTGCGCGCCGCCTCGGCGACGGCGATGGCGGCGCCGCGGCGCGGGTGCAGGTAGCAGTAGCGGCCGTTGCAGTCGGTGGTGGCGGCCAGCCCACGATTGGTGCCGGGAATGCGGACCACGCCGGCGTCGCCGCCGGGGCGGACGACGCTGCTGGCCCGCACCGTGGTGTCGTACTGGCGGAAGACCCAGCGCTTGGACGCGATGTTCGGGGACGCGATCAGGCGCAGCAACCGGTCGGTCAGGTCGCCGGTGGGGGCCGCGTACTCGCTCAGGTCCCGCCCGCGCAGCGCCCGGATCTCGGCGGACTCCACCCCCTCGCGCTCGTAGGTCGGGCAGCCGCCGGTAAGCGGGAGGGCGGGGATCTCGGCCACGGGAGTACCGCCCTCGAGCACGCGAAAAAGGCCGTCGTCGGTGACCCGCCCGATGACCGCCGCCTCCAGCTCCCACTTGTGCAGGATGCGGCTCACCTCCGACTCGCGGCCTCTTTGCGCCACCACCAGCATGCGCTCCTGCGATTCTGACAGCAGGATCTCGTACGGGGTCATGCCGGTCTCGCGCACCGGCACCAGCGCGACGTCGATCTCCACCCCATTGCCCGCTCGGCCGGCCATTTCGGAGGCGCTCGAGGTGAGGCCGGCGGCGCCCATGTCCTGGATGCCGGTGATGGCGCCGCTCCGGATCAGCTCGAGGCTGGCCTCGAGCAGCAGCTTCTCGGTGAAGGGGTCGCCCACCTGCACCTGGGGGCGCTTGTGCTCGCTCTCCTCGGACAGCTCCTCGCTGGCGAAGGTGGCGCCGTGGATGCCGTCCCGCCCGGTGCGCGCGCCCACCACCATGAGCGCGTTGCCGACCCCCTTGGCCTCGCCCTTGATCATCTCGTCGGCGCGCAGCAGCCCGATCGCCATCGCGTTCACGATCGGGTTGCCCTCATAGCCGCGGTCGAAGTAGACCTCGCCGCCGAGATTGGGGATGCCGACGCAATTCCCGTAGTCGCCGATGCCCTTCACGACGCCGCCGAACAGGTAGCGGACGCGGCCGTCGTCCAGGTCGCCGAAGCGGAGCGAGTTGAGCGTCGCGATCGGGCGCGCGCCCATCGTGAAGATGTCGCGCAGGATGCCGCCGACGCCGGTCGCGGCGCCCTGGTAGGGCTCGACCGCCGAGGGGTGGTTGTGCGACTCGATCTTGAACGCGATGGCCCAGCCGTCGCCCACGTCGATCACGCCGGCGTTTTCGCCGGGCCCCTCGATCACCCAAGGCGCCTCGGTGGGGAGTAGCTTGAGCAGCGGCTTCGAGTTCTTGTAGCCGCAGTGCTCGGACCACATGGCGCTGAACACGCCCAGCTCGGTGAAGGTGGGCTCGCGCCCGAGCGCGGTGAGGATGAGCTCGTACTCGTCGGGCGACAGCCCGTGGTCGGCGACGAGCTCGGGGGTGATCCCGGGGTCGCCCGCGCGCGGCGCCACGCCGGCTTCGGCCTGGCGGCTCACCGGGCCCCCGCGCCGGACAGATAGCGCGCCATCCCCTCGAAGATGCCGCGCCCGTCCACCGATCCCACCACCGCCTCCATCGCGCGATCGGGGTGGGGCATGAGGCCCATCACGTTCCCCTCGGCGTTCCTGATGCCCGCGATCGCGCGGGCGGAGCCGTTCGGGTTGCCCTCGTCGGTAGGCTCGCCCCGCGCGTCCACGTAGCGTAACAGCACCTGGCCCTCGCCCTCGAGCCGGTCCAGCGTCGCCGTGTCCGCCTCGTAGTTCCCCTCGGCGTGCGCGACCGGCATGCGCAGCACGTCGCCGCGCTGGTAGGCGGAGGTCCACAGGGTGTCGGCGTTCTCGACCCGCAAGTGCTGATCGAAGGAGTGGAACTTGAGCGTGCGGTTGCGGATGAGCGCGCCGGGAAGGAGCCCGGCCTCGCACGCGATCTGGAATCCGTTGCAGACCGCCAGCACCGGCCCGCCGCGGCGCGCGAACGCCAGCACGTCCTCCATGGCGGGGCTGAAGCGCGCGATGGCGCCGGCGCGCAGGTAGTCGCCGTAGGAGAAGCCGCCCGGCAGGATGACCGCGTCGGCGCCGGCCAGGCCGTGCTCGCGGTGCCAGAGGTAGCTGGCCTCGCCGCCCGCCAGCTCCACCGCGCGGTGGCAGTCCTGATCGCAGTTGGAGCCGGGAAAGGTGACGACGACGACCTTCACGCGCTCCTCCCCGCCGCGGCGTCGGCCCCGCCGAGCAGAGTGACCTCGAAGTCCTCGGTCACCGGATTCGCGAGCAGCTTCCGGCACATCTCGTGGGCGCGGTCGCGCGCGGCCTGCTCCGACTCGGCCTCGAGCTGCACGAAGATCGCCTTGCCGACGCGAACCTCCTCGACCCCGCGGTAGCCCAGCGAATGGAGCGCGTGGTGGATGGCCTTACCCGGCGGGTCCAGCAGCCCGGCGCGGGGGACGACGCGAATCTCCAGCTGAAATCGGCTCATTGTGCGTTCCATCGTGCGTTCAAACGTGCTCCTCAGAGCGCTCGTCGTGGGGTGGCTCCCGGCGCGGCCGGGGGGGGGCGATTTCTCCATAATCCAGCGTGCGCACTTCCGCGTCCGCCTCGTCCACGATCTCGTCCTGGTCGTGATCGAGCAGCGGGTCCTTGTCGGGGAGCGCGTCGAGCAGGCCGAGCCCGACCGAGCGGAACAGCCCGAACAGCGTGTAGGTGACCAGGAACGGGAACAGGAACTCGCTCGGCGCCGCGACCGCGGCGAACATGCAGGCGGCCATGACCGCTGTGATGAACAGGCTGCGCGCGGAGCGGAAGCCGATGCGCGGAACCACCGGATACGGCACGTGGCTCAGCATCAGCACGCCCAGCATAACCATGACCGTTCCCATCAGCCGCGCCCACGGGAGGTGGTCGAGCCGGCTCTGGAAGAAGAGCGTCTGGCTGAACGGGTAGTAGGTGGCCAGGATCATCCCCGCCGTGGGCGAGGGCAGGCCGATGAAATGGCTCTTGGCGTGGCCGGCCTGATCCACGTTGAAGCGCGCCAGCCGGACCACGACCGCGGCGATGAAGACGAAGCACAGCGTCCAGCTCCACGCGCCCTCGCGGAAATAGAGCTGATACATGATCAGGCCCGGCGCGACGCCGAACGACACCGCGTCCACCAGCGAGTCGAGCTCGGCGCCGAACGCCGAGCCGGTGCTGGTGAAGCGGGCAACCCGTCCGTCGAGCATGTCGAGGATGCCGGCGATGACGATGTACCACGCCGCCCACTCGAACTCGCCGCGGGTCGCGGCCACGATCGCGAACACGCCGAAGAAGAGGTTTCCGAGCGTGAACGCGGACGGCAGGATGATGACGCCGCGCTGCAGCGGCACGCGGGGAATGAGCCGGCGACCTTCGTCGGCCGGGCTCACGCGCGCTCTCCGGCAGCGAAGGCGGGGGGGCGCCAGCGGTCCAGCTCGTTCCCCGTCAGGCGGCGGAAGATCTCCAGGTAGCGCGCGGTCGCCGCCTCCACGACCTCGTCGGGCAGGTCGGGCGGCGGCGGCGTCTTGTCCCAGCCGGGGAGGGTCTCGAGCCAGTCCCGGATCGGCTGCTTGTCGAGGGAGGGCTGCCCGCGCCCGGGAGCGTAGCTCTCCTTCGGCCAGAAGCGCGACGAGTCGGGGGTCATCACCTCGTCGATCAGCAGCAGGCGGCCGTCGGGCGTGCGTCCGAACTCGAACTTGGTGTCGGCCAGGATGATGCCGCGCTCTTCGCAGCTGCGGCGCCCCTCGGCGTAGATCGCCTGAGAGAGGTCGCGCAGCCGTTCGGCGAGCGGTAGCCCGAGCCGCTCCACCACCCCGTCGAACGGGATGTTCTCGTCGTGCATCCCCTGTTCCGCCTTGGTGGCGGGGGAGAAGAGAGGGGCGGCCAGCCGGTCGCTCTCCGTCAGCCCCGCCGGCATGCGCTCCCCGGCGAGCGTGCCCGACTCCTTGTACTCCTTCCACGCCGAGCCCGACAGGTAGCCGCGAATCACGCATTCCACCGGCAGCGGAGCTGTGCGGCGCACCAGCATCGCGCGGCGCTCCCACGCCGGCCGGCTCTCCTCCAGCTCGGGGTGCAGCCGCACGATCGCGTCCGCGTCCACCGCGAGCAGATGGTGATCCACCGCGAGCCGGTCGAGCCACCAGGCGGTGAGCAGGGTGAGCACCTCGCCTTTGCGTGGAATCGGCTGCGCCATCACCACGTCGAACGCACTCACGCGGTCGGACGCGACCATGAGTAGCTCGCCGGGGCCCGCCTCGTAGACGTCGCGCACCTTGCCGCGGTGCAGCAGCGGGAGGGGGAGGGCGGTCTCGAGGACGGCCCCGCCGTCGGCGTGCGCGCTCACACCCGCACCTCGGGGGCGCCCAGCCGTTCGCGGGCGCCCTGCTGGTGGCGGGCGAGCACCGGCTCGACCCAGCTCTCCAGGAAGCGGTCTACCTGCTCGGGCGCGCGGCCCACGAAGCGGCGCGGATCCATGAGCGCATCGAGCTCGGCGCGGGTCATGTGGAAGCTCGGGTCCCCGGCGAGGCGATCGAGCAGATCGAGCTCCGTGCCGTCCTCCTTCATGCGGCGCGCGGCGTCGAGGGAGTGGCGGCGGATCCCCTCGTGCAGCGCCTGGCGGTCGCCCCCCTGCTGCACCGCGTGCATGAGCACCGCTTCGCTCGCCATGAACGGCAGGTGCTCGGCCAGATTGCGCCGGATCACCGCGCGGTTCACGACCAGGCCGGAGCCGACATTCTCGACCAGCACCAGCATGCCATCCAGCGTCAGATAGCTGTCGGGGATCGACAGCCGCCGGTTGGCCGAGTCGTCGAGCGTGCGCTCGAGCCACTGCGTCGCGGCGGTGTGCATCGGGTCCTGCGCGAGCACGATCACGTGGCGCGCGAGCGCGCAGATGCGCTCGGCGCGCATCGGGTTGCGCTTGTAGGGCATCGCCGACGAGCCGATCTGCTCCTCCTCGAACGGTTCCTCGACCTCCTGCAGGTGCGCGAGCAGGCGCAGGTCGTGTCCCATCTTCGACGCCGACGCAGCCACCCCCGCGAGCGTCGCACCGAGCGCCGCATCCACTTTGCGAGGTGATGTCTGGCCGGACACGCCGTAGCTCTCCTCGAAGCCGACCCGCTCGCCGACCAACAGGTCCAGCCGGTCCACCTTGGCGTGGTCTCCCAGGAACAGCTCGAGGAAGGATGCCTGCGTGCCGGTGGTGCCACGGACGCCGCGGAAGCGGAGCGTGTCCAGGCGGAAGGCGATCTCCTCCAGGTCCAGGAGGAAGTCCTGGATCCAGAGGGTGGCGCGCTTTCCTACCGTGGTGGGCTGCGCCGGCTGGAAGTGGGTCCAACCCAGCGTCGCCACCTCGCGGTGCTCGCGCGCGAACGCCGCCAGCGCGCCGACGCTGCGTACGATGCGGTCGCGCACTAGATGCAGCGCCTCGCGGTGCAGGATCAAGTCGGTGTTATCGGCGATGAACGCGCTGGTCGCGCCCAGGTGCAGGATGCCCCGCGCCGCGGGCGCGTCGTCCCCGTACAGGTGCACGTGCGCCATCACGTCGTGGCGGAAGCGGCGCTCGTACTCGGCCGCGCGCGCCAAGTCGATCGGCTTGGCGAGCGCGGCGCGCATCTCCTCGACCGCCTCGGCGGAGACGCCGAGCCCGAGCTCGCGCTGCGATTCGGCGAGCGCGAGCCACAGCCGTCGCCAGGTGCCGTACCGGTGCGCGGGGGAAAAGATCGCCTGCATCTCGCGCGATGCGTAGCGCTCGGTCAGCGGGTGGACGTAGCGGTCCGCGTCACCCACGCCAGTAGAAGCTCTGCACCCGAAGCCCTCCGTCCCGCTCAAAGTAGATCTGGATCGTTCCCTGGCCCTGGAGGCGCCGGAAGATCTGGGCCGCGTCCTCGGCGCTCGCGACGCGGGCGTTGTTCACCTGGAGCAGCACGTCCCCCGGGCGAAAGCCCAGCTGGGCCTGCAGCTCCGCGGAGATCCCCACCACCAGCGCGCCCTGGTCGCTCTGGATGCCGCGCTCGGCCTTCACCTCGCGCGTCACCGTGATCAGCTCCATGTCCTCGAGGATGCGGATGCGCTCGGCGCGCACGGACGGCAGCGCCTCGGTGCGCAGACGCACGGCCCGGCCGCCTTCGGGGAGCAGCACGATCTCGTCTCCGGCGCGCAGGTCGAGCAGGACGTTCTCGAAGTCGAGCGGCGCGGTCAGCCGGCGACCGGCCGCCTCGAGCAGGGTCGCCCCGGCGCGCAGCCCCGCGGCCGCCGCGGGTGATCCCTCCACCAGCCTTCCAATACGTACCCCGCGCGTGCGGCCGAAGTCGTCGGCCGCGACCGGCTCGACGTCGAAGCCGAGCCAGGCGCGCCGAACTTCGCCATACGTGCGCAGATCGTCCGCGACCTTGAGCGCGCGGTCGATCGGGATGGCGAATCCCAGCCCCTCGCTCCCCCCGCTGCGCGAGAAGATCGAGCTGTTCACGCCGATCACCTCGCCCAGCACGTTGACGAGCGGCCCACCCGAGTTGCCTGGATTGATCGACGCGTCGGTCTGGATCATTCCCAGATAGAAGCCCTGCTCGTCGGAGGTGGGGATGATGTGGCGCCCGGTCGCGCTCACCACGCCGGTGGTGACGGTCGGCTCGCTGTTCGAGAACATGTTCCCGAACGGGTTGCCGATGGCGACCACCCACTCGCCGATGAGGAGCCCCTGCGAGGTGCCGAGCGGCGCGACCGGCAGCCCCTCGGCTTGGACGCGCAGCACGGCCACGTCGGTGACCGGGTCGGAGCCGATCAGCTCCGCGGGCAGGTCGCGCCCATCCGACAGGGTGACCATGATGCGGTCGGCGCCGCGCACCACGTGGTCATTGGTGACGATCACGCCGTCGGCGGAGATCACGAAGCCCGACCCGAGGCCGGTCATCCGGCGGTTGGTGCCGCGCGGGATGAACTGCGCTGTCTGCGCCGCGATCGTGTGCACGGTCACCACCGCGGGCGCGACCCGGCTCGCGGCTTCGACGATGGCGGTGCGGCGCGAAGCGTCCACGGTGGCCGCGACCTGCCGGCGCGCGTCCGTCCGCTGCTGCTGCTCCTGCGTGACGGTCACACTCTGCTCCGGCGCGTCGGGCGCGTGCCCGCAGGCGGGGAGCGCCAGCGCGGCGATCGCCGACGGGACGAGGGAAAACACGCGGAGGAGGGGGGCGCGCACGGCGGTCACAGCGCCTTGCCGAGCTTCTTCCAGTCGGAGAGGAAGGCGGCGAGGCCCAAATCGGTGAGCGGGTGCTTGAGCAGCTGGTAGAGGACCTTGGCCGGCATGGTCGCGCAGTCGGCCCCGATCTGGAGCGACTGCACCACGTGCTGCGGGTGGCGGATCGATGCCGCCAGGATCTCGGTTGCGAATCCGTAATTGTCGTACACCTGTCGAATCTGGCCGATCAGCTCCATGCCGTCGCCGGCGATGTCGTCGATGCGGCCCACGAACGGGGAGATGAAGGTCGCGCCCGCCTTCGCGGCCAGGTGCGCCTGCGTGACCGAGAAGCAGAGAGTGACGTTGACCCGGATCCCCTCGGAGCGGAATGCGCGGCAGGCGCGCAGGCCGTCCTCGGTGAGCGGCACCTTGACCACGATGTTGTCGTGGATCTGGGCCAGCCGGCGGCCCTCCGACAGCATGCCGTCCTTGTCCACCGCGACCACCTCGGCGCTGACCGGACCGTCCACGGCCTTGCAGATGTCGAGGAAGAGGTCGCGGGGATCCTTCTGTCCCGCGGCCTGCATCATCAGAGACGGATTGGTGGTGATGCCGTCGATCAGGTTGGCGTCCGCGGCGCGGCGGATCTCGGCCAGGTCGGCGGTGTCGAGGAAGATCTTCATCGTTCTCCCGTCAGGGATTCGAGGGTGTGTTCGGGATACTCCACCGCGGCGAGGAAGAGCCCTCGCGCGGGGGCCGGCGCGGAGGTCTCCAGACCGGGCGCCGGACCGCGGTCCAGGAGCGCCGGGAGGTCCGCCAGCGGCCGCCCCCCCCGCGCGATCTCCACCATCGTCCCGACCAGGTAGCGGACCATGTGGTGGAGGTAGCGGTCGGCCGTGATCGTGAACGTGAGGCCCAGCCCGTCCCACGGCTCCCACAGAGTGGACCGCACCGCGCACCGCGTGCCCCGCTCGGGCTGGCCCGCCTTGGCGAACGCGGCGAACGAGTGCCCCCCCACGATTGCCGCGGCCGCCTCCTCCAGCAGACCCCGGTCGAGCGCCTGCCGCACGCACCAGCACCATTTCCGCAGAAAGGGGGAGCGCGTCTCCTCGTCCAGCCCGATGCGGTAGAAATAGGTGCGGCCGACCGCGTCGTAGCGCGCGTGAAAGGTGAGGGGCACGGCGCGCGCATCGTGCACCCAGATGTCGTCGGGGAGGACCGCGTTCATCGCCTTGCGGAAGGATGCGGCGGTCCAGCGCCCCGGGACCGTGACCCCGGCCACCTGGCCGGTCGCGTGCACGCCGCGGTCGGTGCGCCCGGAGCCGACCACCGGCCGGCGCGCTCCGGTGAGCCGCTTGATGGCGGCTTCCACCTCTCCCTGGACCGTGCGCTCCTCGCGCTGGGACTGCCAGCCGAAGAAGGCGCCACCGTCGTAGTGCAGGGTGAGGGCGAGGCGGATGTCCTCCGCGGGCGTCACGCCGGAAACGTAGGAAGGGGGAGGATGGTGTCAAGCAAGGATTTGCACCCCTCCGCGGCCGGGCGATACCCTTGCCGCATGAGCCCATCCGCCCTTTCCGCGCTCCCCGTCTCCCACATCCCCACACTTCTCGGCAAGATCACCGCCGGCGAGGACCTGAGCGCGGACGAGGCCGAGGCCGCATTCGATCTTTTCATGGACGGCACCGCGACCCCGGTCCAGATGGCTGCGTTGCTGGTTGCTCTCAAGGGGAAGGGGCTGGCGCCGTCCGAGGTCGCCGGTGGCGTGCGCGCACTCAGGAAGGCGATGGTGCCGGTCGCCGCGCGCGACCCCGGGACGCTGGTAGACACCGCGGGCACCGGAGGCGGCGAAATCACCACGTTCAACATCTCGACTGCGGCGGCGCTGGTGGCCGCGGGAGCGGGCGTCCGCATCGCCAAGCACGGCAACCGCTCCTTCACCTCGCGGTGCGGGAGCGCGGACGTGCTCGAAGCGCTCGGCGTGAAGATCGACCTGACTCCGCAGCGGATGGGGGAAATCCTCGAGGAGGTCGGCATCGTCTTCATGTTCGCGCCGCTCCTCCATCCTGCCATGCGCCACGTCGGTCCGGTGCGAAAGGAGCTCGGCATCACCACGATCATGAACGTGCTCGGGCCGCTCACCAACCCCGCTGGGGCGCGTCGCCAGGTGGTGGGCGTCGCCGATCCGCACCTGGTGTCGCTGCTTGTGCGCGCGCTCCAGGAGCTCGGCCATACGCGCGGGCTGGTCGTGCACGGCTCGCCCGGGATGGACGAAGTGTCCCCTACGGCGACGACCCGCATCGCGGAGCTTCGCGACGGCACGGTGATCGAGCGCGAGGTGACGCCCGAGGCGCTCGGCGTCGAGCCGCAGCCGCTCGAGGGGTTGGCGGGAGGATCGGCGGCGGACAACGCGGATGTGATCCGCGCGGTGCTGGGCGGCAGGCGAAAGGATGCCGCGCGCACGGCCACGCTACTCAATGCGGCGGCGGCGATCTACGTGGGGGGAGCGGCCGCCACGCTCGAAGACGCGGTTGGCGTCGCCGCGCAGTCGGTGGATACCGGAGCCGCGCTCGAGACGCTCGACCGGCTGCGCGCCGCTTCTCTGGCCTAGCGCTCAGAACTTTTCGTGCGCCTCGCGCAGCGCCGTCAGTGGACGGTAGGCACGTTGCGCGAGCGGCTGCGGACGAGTGCCTTCAGAGCGATCGAGGCCGCGGCACCCCCCTCACGCTGCACCATCCTGATCTCTGCCGAGCGCCGCGTGAGGCGGCCGATCGCGAACGTGTGCCGGGTCCTCGCCGCACCCCCTTGGGCTTGCTCCGGCGTCCCCGCGAATTCGTCGTCCCCCATCCCGGTTGCTTTCATTCTCCCTCTCCCAGTGGTTCTCTAGTACTTCCGAATGACGCCCACGACGACGCCCTGCACCTGCACCTGGTGGGCGTCGAGCACGATGGGGTCCATGGTGACGTTCGCGGGCTGCAGCCGGATGCGATTTCCCGGCTCGCGGTAGAGCTTCTTCACGGTGGCCGCATCGCCGTCCACCAGCGCGACCACCATCTGGCCGTTCTCGGCGTTGTCCTGCGCGCTCACGACGATGTAGTCGCCGTCGCGGATCTGCTCTTCGATCATCGAGTCGCCCTGCACCTTCAGCACGTAGTTGTCCCGGCCACGGCGCACCATGTCGAGGGGGACGGCCATCGTCTCGCTCTGCGAAACGGCCTCGATGGGGAGCCCTGCGGCGATCGAGCCGAGCAACGGGAGCTCGATCGCGTGCGGCCCGTCATCGGGCTTCACCAGCTCGATCGAGCGGCTCTCGTTGTAGGCCTTCCTTATGTATCCCTTGCGCTCCAGATTCGACAGGTGCTCGTGCACGGTGGCGAGCGAGGAGTAGCCGAAATGATGCGCGATCTCCTCGAAGCTGGGAGCGTATCCCCGCTCGCCGATGAATCCGTCGATGTGGTCGAGGATTTCCTTCTGCCGCTTCGTCAGGGGCATCCGGCCGTCTCCGTCGGGGGGTGGGCGCTCCATACGCATTGCTCCGGAACCGGCATCTCGCCGGTGACCCGAACAGGAACCGAAATCCAGGATACCCGAACGTTGACCGAAGTGCAAGGATCCCGCATGGGCGCGGACGTCCTGGAGCGGATCGTGGCGACGAAGCGGGAGGAGGCTGCCGCCCTCAGGGGTCGGGCGCCGGCCCTCCGGCACGCGTGCGCCGACGCGCCCCCGCCCCGGAATCTGGAGGCGGCCATGCGCGGCGCGAGCACGGTCTCTCTCATCGCTGAGGTGAAGCGCCGCTCCCCCGGAGCGGGGCAGATCCGGCCCGGGCTCGACCCGGCGGCTGTGGCGGAGTCCTACCAGCAGGCCGGGGCGCGCGCGCTCAGCGTGCTCACCGACGGACCCTGGTTCGGCGGTTCGCTCGCCGACCTCGAGGCGGTGCGTGAACGCGTCGGCGTGCCGATTCTGCGCAAGGATTTCACCCTGGTCGAGGAGCAGGTGCTGGAGGCGCGGGCGTCCGGCGCGGACGCCGTGCTCCTCATCGTACGCATCCTGGACGACGCGCGGCTGCGCGGGCTGCGCGAGCTCGCCGAGTCGCTCGAGATGACCGCGTTGGTCGAGGTGCACGGCGAGAGCGAGCTCGAGCGCGCGCTCGCGTCGGGCGCGCGCGTGGTGGGCGTGAACAACCGCGACCTCACCACCTTCCGCACCGCGCTGGCGCAGACGTTCGACCTCCTCCCGCTTGTTCCGTCGGACGTGGTCGTAGTTTCGGAGAGCGGCATTCGCACCGCCGCCGACGTGGACCGGCTGGGCGCCGAGGGTGTGCACGGAGTACTGGTGGGAGAAGCCCTCCTGCGCGCGCCCGACCCCGGAGTCGCCGCCCGTGCTCTGACCGGGAGGGCCCGCCGTGAGCGCGTCCGCGCCTGACATGCCTGTGGCTCCAGCGGCGATTCGCGTAAAAATCTGCGGGCTCACGCGCCTCGAGGACGCCCGCCACGCAAGGGCTGCGGGCGCGGACTACCTGGGGGCCATCCTCTCGGAGGGGTTCGGGCGCTCGGTCGAGCCGGCGCGCGCGCGCGCGTTCGTCGAGGCGGGGGGGGCGCCCCTGGTCGGTGTGCTCGTGGACGCGCCGGTGGCCGACGCGGCGATGCGAGCGCGCGCGGCCGGCGCCGCTGTGCTCCAGCTACACGGCGATGAGCCGCCCGCGCTGCTGGACCGGCTGCGGGGGGAGGGGAGCTGGGAGCTGTGGAAGGCGGTGCGTCCGCGCTCGGACGACGAGCTGCGTCGCGCGATCGCCGCGTACGCCGAGCACGCTGACGCGCTCCTCCTCGACGGCTGGCACGCGAAGGTGCGCGGCGGCGCGGGCGTGCGCTTCGACTGGGATCTGCTGGTGCGGGTGCGCGCCGAACTACCCGTCGGTCGCCGCTTGATCGTCGCGGGTGGGCTCACGCCCGAGACGGTGGCCGATGCCGTGGCCACGCTGGCGCCCGACGTCGTAGACGTGAGCTCGGGGGTCGAGTCCGCACCCGGGCGCAAGGATCCGGCCAAGGTGGAGGCGTTCATCCGCGCCGCCAGGAGCGGCCGGCGCACCGCTGTCGAGGAGGCACGATGATGGGCCCGACCGCGGCAGCGCGGGGGCGTTTCGGACCGTACGGCGGCCGCTACGTCCCGGAAACGCTCATCGCCGCGCTGGAGGAGCTCGAGCGCGCGTACGACGAAGCGCGCGCCGACCCGCCCTTCCAGAGTGAGCTGGACGCGCTGCTCGCCGACTTCGTCGGCCGTCCCACGCCGCTCTATCGGGCGCGCCGGCTGGAGGCCGCGGCGAACGGGCCCGCGGTCTACCTCAAGCGCGAGGATCTCAACCACACCGGATCGCACAAGATCAACAACGCGCTCGGGCAGGTGCTGCTCGCGCGCCGGATGGGAAAGAAGCGCATCATCGCCGAGACCGGCGCCGGCCAGCACGGCGTGGCGACCGCCACCGCGTGCGCGCTCTTCGATCTCCAGTGCGTCGTCTACATGGGGGAGGAGGACGTGGACCGGCAGGCCCTCAACGTCTACCGGATGGAGCTGCTCGGTGCGGAGGTGCGTCCGGTCGGCTCGGGCACGCGCACGCTCAAGGACGCGACCAACGAGGCGATCCGCGACTGGGTGACCAACGTGGAGGGCACCCACTACATCATCGGCTCGGTGGTCGGACCCGACCCGTTCCCGCTCATCGTGCGCGACTTCCAGTCGGTGATCGGGATCGAGGCGCGTGCGCAGATCCTCGCGGTGGAGGGGCGGCTGCCGGCGGCGGTGATCGCGTGCGTGGGCGGCGGCTCCAACGCGATGGGCGCGTTCCACGCGTTCATCCCGGACGCCGAGGTGGAGTTGGTGGGGGTGGAGGCGGCGGGGGAGGGGCTGGGGAGTGGCCGCCACTCCGCGTCCCTGGCGGCAGGGGCTCCGGGTGTGCTTCATGGTGCCCTGAGTTACCTTCTCCAGGACGCGGACGGTCAGGTCGCTCCGGCGCACTCCGTCTCGGCCGGTTTGGACTACCCAGGGGTGGGACCGGAGCACTCGTGGCTCAAGGATACGGGCCGCGCCCGATATGTTTCGGCGACCGACGAGGAGGCGCTCGACGCCTTTCATCGGCTCGCGCGTCTTGAGGGGATCATTCCAGCCTTGGAGTCCGCGCACGCGGTGGCCCACGTGCTCCGCGCGGCGTATGCCTATCAGGGTCGGGGTCCGCTGATCGTCTGCCTCAGCGGACGCGGGGACAAGGATGTGGCCCACGTGGCCATGGTCGAGGGCCGAGGCGCCCTTCTGGAGCGACCGTCCGAACGAACGTAGGCACGACGTGACCGCGATGTCCTCAACTCCCCCTGAATCCGGATCCGGCTCCTTCCGGGAGGCGGATTGGACGCCATCGGGGGCGCCCTCCGCCAAGCCGGACTGGAGCGACACCGCCACGCTCCCGATCGCCGCGATCAAGGATCTGTTCGTCACGTTCTCCAAGGCGATCCGCGCGGTCCAGCTCTACGACGAGAAGAACCCCGTCTACCAGCGCTTCGTGCAGAGCCTGCGCGACGCCCTGCGCGATCTGTGGTCCGACGTGGACCGGCTGGTGATGGTCGTCGAGGAGGAGCGCTTCACGGTCGCCGGTGAGGAGGTGTACCGTGCCGAGATCCGCGCGTGCGCGGCGCTCGCGCTCGGGAAGATCGGCACCGACCAGGCGCGCAAGTCGCTCCAGGCGGCGGGGAGCGAGGACGACGCGGTGGTGCGGAGTGCGGTCAACCGCGCCCTGCGCGGCGAGGAATCGAGTTGAGCGCGGCCCCCGCCGTGAGCCTGCAGGAACAGGGCCGCAAGCTGCTGTCGTCGTTCTACGGTGGCCTGCGCGCCCTCAAGCTGTATCCGGTCGAGAACGCAGCCGTACAGCAGTCGCTCAACGAGCTGCACGAGCTCATGACCACGCTGCTGCAGAGCGAGGGCACCGTCGAGTTGCGCGTGGTGGGCGATTTCTTCTTCCTGAACGAAACCCGGCTGCGCCTCGATCTGTCGAATTTCTCGACCTTCGGCAGCTTCGCCCAATTGCTCAACGATCACGGCATCGGCGCCGTGGACGTGACCAGCGGGCTCACCCGGGAGGAATGGGCGCCGTTCCTGTCGCTGC
Source organism: Longimicrobiales bacterium (assembly GCA_964201975.1). Taxonomy (GTDB): domain Bacteria; phylum Gemmatimonadota; class Gemmatimonadetes; order Longimicrobiales; family Gaopeijiaceae; genus UBA2988. Next base: position 14,922 of record CAXNGW010000017.1, read on the forward strand.
TGTTGCGGAAGGGGGGCGGCGAGAATGCGTTCGAGGCTTTCGGGGAGCGCCTGTCGGGGACCGCCGTCGAGCACATCGACGTGCGTCCCGAAAAGGACGTCCATCAGCCCGACCTCTCGAAAGAGGAGGCGATGGCGGCCGCCAAGCGCACCTATGCGCAGTCCGTCAAGGTGGCGAAGGACGTCCTGGGGGACATGCGGATGGGCAGGGCGGTGAACGCCCGCAAGGTGAAGCGCGCGGTGCAGGGCATCGTCGATCAAGTGCTCTCGAACGAATCCTCGATCGTCACCATGACCACGCTCAAGGACTTCGACGAGTACACGGTCACCCACTGCGTGAACGTGTGCATCTTCAGCGTGGTGATCGGGCAGCGGCTGGGGCTGGAAAAGCTCCAGCTCTACGACCTCTGCCTGGGCGCGCTGCTGCACGACATCGGCAAGATGCGGGTGGACACCGAGGTCATCAACAAGCCCGGCGGGCTCACCGACTCCGAATGGGCGATGCTCAAGGAGCACCCCACCGAGGGGCTGCTCATCCTGTTCCAGATGGGCGGCTTCACCGACATGCCGTACCGCCAGATGCTGATGGCGTACGAGCACCACATGAAGCTCGACTTGACCGGCTACCCGGCTACCCGGCGAGCCGGCGGCCGCGCAAGATCTCGCTTTTCTCGAAGATCGTCGCCGTCGCCGACGGCTTCGACGCCGGCACCTCCATCCGCAGCTACCACTACACGCCGTGGCCGCCCGACGAAGTCCTCAGGAAGATGCGCGACAATCCGCGGCGCGGCTTCGATCCGCTGCTGGTGAAGGCGCTCATCACCGCGACCGGCGTGTTCCCGATCGGCACGCTGGTCATCCTCGACAGCTACGAGATGGCGGTGGTGTGCGGCGTGCACCGCGAGCCAGAGCGGCTGCATCTGCCCATGGTGAAGGTGATTTCGGACGCCATGGGGGCGCCGCTCCCGCAGCCGCGGCTCATCGACCTTTCGGAGACCGACGAGGGCGGGCAGCCGCTGCGGCAGATCCTCAAAACCACCGACCCGCAGAAGTACTGGATCCGGGTCTCGGACTACCTCACCTAGGCCCTTGGACGACACGTGAGCGCCCCCCCCGCCCGGACCAGGGCGTCCGCCATCACGGAGACCTTCCAGGCGCGCAAGGCCGAGGGGCGAGCGGTCCTCGTCCCGTTCATCACGGCTGGCTTCCCCGAGCCGAGCTCCACGGTGCCGATGCTCGAGGCGGCCGCCGACGCGGGCGCGGACGTGCTCGAGCTCGGCATCCCGTTCAGCGACCCTCTCGCGGATGGACCCACCATCCAGCGGTCGTCGTTCGTGGCGCTCCAGAAGGGCGCCACGGTGGACCGCGTGCTCGACTCGCTGCGCGAGTTCAGGAGCCGCCGAGACACCCCGGTCGTCATCATGACCTACCTGAACCCGGTGTTGCGCCGCGGCCTCGCGGAGTTCTGCCGAGAGGCCGCGGAGGCCGGCGCCGATGGCATCCTGCTGACCGACCTGCCGGTCGGCTCCGATCCAGGCATGGAGGCGGCGGTGCGGAGCGCGGGGCTGGACTGGATCCGCCTCCTCGCCCCGACCACGTCGCTCGAGCGCGTTCCTCTCGTCGCTGCGGGCGGGTCGGGGTTCCTCTACTACATCTCGCGCACGGGCGTCACCGGCGCGCGCACGGAGCTGCGCGCCGAGCTGGCCGCCGAAGTGGCCGAGCTGCGGCGGCGGGTCACGCTGCCGATCGCGGTCGGATTCGGGATCTCGAGCCCCCAGCAGGCGCGCGCGGTGGCCGCGGTGGCGGACGGCGTCGTGGTCGGCGCGGCGCTGGTGGCCCGCTTGGAGAGCGAGGGCGTGGCCGGCGCGGCCGCGTTCCTGCGCTCGCTCCGCCGCGGCATGGACGAAGTGAAGGGCTCGTGAAGCCGTACGCGCTCGCCCTCCTCGCCGTCCTCGGTGGGTGCATGGGCGCGTCCGCTCCCGGGGCTATCAACGCGGCCGTCGAGAGCGCTGCCGTGGGGCGAGTGCTGGACGATTTCCACGCCGCCGCAGCTGCCGCCGACTTCGACCGCTACTTCGGGCATTTCGCCGCGGATGGGGTCTTCCTCGGCACCGACGCCACCGAACGGGGGACGGTCGCCCAGTTCAAGGAGGACGCGCGGCCGCACTTCCGGCCGGGCGGCGGCTGGACCTACCGACCGCGCGGCCGCACGGTGAGCTTCACCGTCGACGGGCGCACCGCGTTCTTCGACGAACTGTTGGACAACGCCGGCCTGGGTGAGACGCGCGGGTCGGGTGTGCTGGTGCGCGAGGGCGGGGAATGGAAGGTGGCCCAGTACAACCTCTCCATCCCCATCCCGAACGCGCTCGCCGACACGGTGGTCGGGCTGATCCGCAAGGAAGAATGAACGTCGCCGTGTCGTCCCCGTGACCGTCCACCCGCTCCTCGAGGCCATCGCTCGCGAGGTCGAGGATCCGGGCAAGGCCGTCATCGGCACCGATGCGGAGGGGCAGATCGGAGCGGCTCCTTCCTCGTCCAGACCAAGAGCGGCAACAAGCTGATGGCCGAAGTGAGCGACCTGCCGATGCGCGGGGATTTCGGGGAGTTGGTCGGCATCATCGGGATCTCGCGGCGCAGCGCGTACCTCCGCTAGGCGGGGCTCGCGCGGCCGCTCACCCCTCCCGCAGCCGCTCCTCCAGCGCCGGATCCGGCGCCACGAAAAGCGTCTTCACGCGCTCGATCAGCACCTGGCCCGGCGGCGCCTTGCGGGGCTTCCGCACGTATTTTCGCCGCGTCCAGTCCACCGGAACGCTCCCCGACGTGCGTGCCTTCGAGTGCAGCGCCGCCAGCACCGCCGCTTCCGCGAGGTCGCGTGCGGGCGGATTCCCCTCGCCCCGCCAGCGCAGGACGACGTGCGCGCCGGCGGCGTGCCGCGCGTGCAGCCAGACGTCGTCGGGGGCGGCGTGGTGGAAGGTGAGGTCGTCGTTGTGGCGGGACCCGCGGCCGACGCGGATCTCGAGCCCCCCCGAGCTGCGATAG
>CAXNGW010000018.1:0-17824 GCA_964201975.1 Longimicrobiales bacterium
TTCCGACTGAAGGGATTTCAGCAGCTCCATCACCTGGCGAGCATGGCGAGGATCTTGTCCCGTGGTCGGCTCGTCGATGATCAGGATGTCCGGCTTCATGACCGCGATGGCCGCGATGGCCAATCGCTGACGGTTTCCCTTCGAGAGCCTATAGGGATGCTCGTGCTCGAACTGTCTCAGCTGCAGCACGTCGAGCACATGATCCACCTGCCGATCGATCGCAGCGCGCTCCCACCCGAGGTTCGTCAATCCGAACTCCACATCGGCGCGCACGGGGTCCTTGAAGATCTGATGATCGGGATTCTGAAAGACATAGCCGACACGCTGGACACGCTCTTTCAGCTTCAGCTTGTGAACCTCTCGTCCGGCGATGGTGACCCGGCCCCCGGAGGGTCGGACGTATCCGCTCATGCAGCGGGCAAGCGTCGTCTTCCCACTCCCGTTCCTGCCTATGATGGCGACGAAGCTGCCACGAGGAATGGAAAGACTCACGTTCCTGACCGCGCTGATCGTCCTGGGCGGAGGGTAGGTGAACGACACGTTGTCGAGAGCGAGATGGTTCTGGTCGACGTCCTTCTGCACGGGCTTCGCCGGCGCGCCCGACGGGTTCACCCTGAGGGGATCGATGCGGCTCTGGTACAGACCGACGGCATCGTCCAGGTCGAGGGGCATACGAGGAAACGCCACTCCCCTTTTCTGCAAGCGATGGGTGAGCTCGACGACGTCCGGCAGCCGCATGCCGATCTCGTCGAAAAGCCCGACGTGCTCACTCAGCTCGGCAGGAGGCACATCCAACCTGATCCGTCCCTCGTGGAGCACGATCAGACGATCGGCGTGCTCCAGGAGCTCGTCGATCTTGTCCTCCACCATGATGACCGTCTGATGCTCCTGCAGGATCTTGCGGATACTCTCGATCACCATGCGAGCACCCAGGGGATCGAGCTGGGACGTGGGGCCATCGAGCATGAGGATGTCCAGGTGGCAGACATACGTGGCGGCCAACGCCACCCGCTGCTTCTCGCCACCGGAAAGGTCGTAGGTGATGCGATTTCGGAGGGCAGTGATACCGAAGAACTCGAGCGTCTCGCGCAGCCGCTCTTCCATGGTCTCTCGCGTGTACCCGCGATTCTCCATGGCCCACACGACCTCGTCCTCGACGAGGAGATTGAAGAGCTGGTTTTCAGGATCCTGGGTCACCATCCCTATGTGCGTGGCGATCTCGGGCAGGCTCAGATCGCGGGTGTCCCGCCCGAGGACGAACGCCTGGCCTTCGACGGTCGCGGGCAGATAGTGGGGAATGACACCGGCCATCAGGTTGAGGAGCGAAGACTTGCCGCTGCCGGGTGCCCCGATGATGCCCACGAACTCGCCCCGACGGACCGTGAGGTTCACGTCCCGCAGGACAGGGTGACCGCCGTCGAACGACAAGGTCACGTTTCGCAGCTCCAACGCGTTGCCGACGGCGTGATTCATTCCTGATCCGGAGTCCACGTCTCCCCGGAGGCAGGAAGGGATCGAATCGGGCTATCGGTCATTCTCGCGATTGGTCCGACCCGATCGAACGTACACGAAGCCTAGGACGGCCATGATGGCGACGAGCACGAGGAATACGACGATGCGCGTGGCCAGGTGCTCCATGTCGAACAGGCCGAAGCCATTGGGAAGCGAGCCGTGGGAGGCCAGGAACAACAAGGCGATGCCGGCAACGATGATGGCCGCGGTCCAGAGGATGCCATTGATCAGTTCCTTGGGCATTGTCGAGCCTCCTGGTCGCACGGAGAGGTCATCTGTCGAGAGCCCAGCCGAGACTGTGCGATTTGACCGAAGAGATCGTGAAGCGAGCGAAAGGTAGGGGGCCGTCGGTCAGCGAAAGACACCCGAGCGGGAGACGGACTTGTAAAAATAGTAACCCATCGGGCCGCCGATCCCGACTGCCATTACGTACTGCCAGAGGATGAATGTGAGAATCTGCCCCCAACCGAGTCCGAGGACCATGACGTAGATGCCGATCGCTTGAGTCAGGCAGGCGGCCGCCACTCCTATGGCTACGTACAACATGAACGGCGCGAACGTGATGTCACCCTTCGAGCGCATGTGCCAACGGAACAGGAAAACCATGGGAACGGTGTTGGCCATGTTCAGGAAGAAGAACGACCAGGCCAACGGGTGCGTTGCGCTCAACACGGCGATGAGCGGATTGAAATTGGATGCGATCAAAGCTCCGGTCAGCCCGAAGTAGATGACCGTGGTAGGCCACCATAGCTGTGCGAAGGTAAGGCCCAGAGGCACCGCCAGCCCACCGGTCCAGATCTGATCAAGCCGCTCGGTGATCTGCATGTTGGCCGAAAATGCCACACCGAGGAGCAAGGCCCCGACGATCGTGCGCGTGTCCGAGCGCAGGAGGGGCAGCTTGGCAAGACGAGCCTCCATCGAGCCCTGGGCCTTGGTATCGCCCATAGCAGGTGTCTCCTCATCATGGAGCGGCGGTCAGCGAGCGCGCCGCCCGGTGGCCGGCGGCGAATGGCGCCTCCCCTCGGGCGCGACCGGTACCCGATCGGGGTGACGGTCCCGAAGATGCGCTGCCCACTCGCGCCGGGCCAGAGGCCATGGAGGCCGCTGCCACGGTCACGATCCCACGGTTCCCGTCCACAGTCACGAACTGTCCGTCCGTGTGGAAGGCGACGACCGCGCCGGCGTCGAACGGCTCGTGCGCTACTGCGCCAGGCCATCTACGAGGTGCTACCGCTGCTCTGCCATCTGGAGCTTCCTCACAGACCTCCGCCCCTCGCTCCCGCGCGCGCCCCGCCCCAGAGCGAGCTCCTCCTCGACCAGACCTCGGACTTCGATCCCGCCCACCCCGAGCCCTTCCCGGACTTCGACTTCGACCAGTCGGACCCCGACTCCTTCGACTGAAGCGGTGGGTGAACCCTGGGTCCGTTCGCCACTGCCCATCCTCGCATCCCCCGGGCTCGTTACCCCATCCGCGCCCCATACCCGCGTCCGTCGAAGCGATCCCGCTCCTTCCGCCCTCGCTCCACCCCGCCAGGCGCGCGTTGACCACCAGAAGTCCCGCGTCCTAACCTTGCTCTTCAGCCCCTGAGGGCCGTTTAATTTCCTTTCCGCCAGATTGCCGAGCACGTGCTCGCGCGCATCCGCGGGCAGCGCGAGCTCGAGCAGCCGGCGCGCGAGCCGCGGCGGCTGGCTCACCGGGCGCCCGTGATGCCCGAATCCAGCCCGCTCCACATCTGGTCCAGCGCCTGCCGCGACTCTTGCAGCAGCCGCAGCCCCTCGGGCTCGATCTTCACCAGCCGCCGCGCCTTGCCGCCGCGCTCGGCCGTGGGCTCGCCCATCCAGGAGGCTCGACTTCGGGCATAGCCTGTCCCCGTTCGAGTTCGCGCGCATGGTGGGGAGATGAGCCCTTTGCTCTCGAGGCGGCGCAGCGTGACGTAGACCGCGGCGCGGGCGACCGACCGCCCGGTGCGCCGCTCGATCTCGTCGACGATCGGCACGCCGTACCCGTCTCCGGTCAGCTGCACGATCGCGAGGAGCACCAGCTGCTCGAACTCGCGACGTGAGAGATCACGCTTGCTTGAGGCCTAGGGGAGCTCCGGGCTGGTGCTGGCGGGGGGTGGGGAGGGGGGAGGGTCCGGCGGAGGTTCCGCCGGGCCCTTCGTGCATCCCTGACCCCGCGGGGCCCGCTCCGAACCGTCGTCCCAGGTGTATCAAGTTCTTGTCAGAATGAGGGTTGCACCCGGCTGGCCCGTCCTCGCTGGTGCCCAGGAGAACCCGGGCTCAACATTGTGGCGGGGATGCGGGTCAACAGATATAGTCCTAGGCGTAAAAATCCCCGCATTCTGTCGGCTACGATGTCGCGCGGTTCCTCGCCGGTCCGGGGCTTGCGGCAGGGAGTGGGTATGGCGGGCGACTCAGGGGAGGAACTCGAGTGAAAACCATCATTACCGGCGTCGCGGTGCTGGGGACCATGCTGGTCGTCCAGGGTCCGCTCGCCGATGCGCGTTCCAGGACGATCGAGGCGCCGGTGGCGGCCACGTCGGCGAGGGTGGCGATCGACGCCGGCCTGCCCACGCACGGCGGCGAGGACGTCACGCCGCAGCAGCTCACCGGCGTCGTGCAGCGCACCTGCGTCGTCTGTCACAACGACCAGCTCCAGACCGGCAACCTGTCGCTGCAGAACTTCGATGTGGCGAAGGCCAACGAGAAGGTCGAGACTGCCGAGCGCATGATCCAGAAGCTCCGCGCCGGCATGATGCCTCCTCCGGGGATGCCCCGTCCGGGTGGCGACACGATGTCCGCGCTGGTCGAGACGCTGGAGTCGATCGTGGACCAGGCGGCCGCGAAGATGCAGATCGCCGGCGACCGTCCCTTCCAGCGCTTGAACCGCGCCGAGTACGAGTCCTCGGTGAGGGACCTGCTCGGACTCCGGGTTCGCGCGGGTGACTACCTCCCCCTCGACACCAAGAGCGACAACTTCGACAACATCGCCGACGTCCAGGTGCTGTCCCCCACGCTCCTCGACGCCTACCTCAACGCCGCCGCCGAGATCAGCCGCCTGGCCGTGGGTGATGCCAATGCCTCTCCGGGCGACCGCAACTACGAGAAGGGCGGTTACAACTCGCAGTGGGGCCACGTGGAAGGCGCGCCCTACGGGACGCGTGGCGGGATCGCCGTGATCCACAACTTCCCGGCCGATGGCGAATACCTCTTCAAGATGGCCTTCGACCACACCACCACCGGCGGCTTCCAGGGCCGCGGGGCGCGGTTCGAGAAGGTCGAGATCTCGATCGACGGCGAGCCGGTCGCGGTGGTCGACGTGGACCAATGGATGACCGTCGCCGACCCGAACGGCGTGAACCAGCAGACCGAGCCGGTCTTCATCAAGGCCGGTCCGCATCAGTTGGCGGCTGCCTTCGTGCAGCGATTCGAGGGGCCGATCGAGGACCTGACCACTCCGCACGACTGGTCGCTGGTCGATCGTGAGATCGGGTCCAACGGCAACACCGGCATCACGCAGATCCCGCACATCAAGGACCTGACAGTGAGCGGGCCGTTCCGGGTGACCGGCGTCTCCGACAACCCGGTCCGCAAGCGCATCTTCAGCTGCCGGCCGGTGTCCGCCGCGGGAGAGCGTCCCTGCGCCGAGCAGATCGTCACCCGTCTCGGGACCGATGCGTACCGCCGCAAGCTCACACCGAGCGATATCACCGGTCTCATGACGTTCTACGACATGGGCGTGCAGGAGGGTGGGTTCGAGGTGGGCGTCCGCACGGCTCTGCAGGCCATCCTGGCCAGCCCGGACTTCGTGTTCCGCTTCGAGCGCGCGCAAGGGGCGATCAAGCCGGGGGAGAGCTACCGGATCACCGACGAGGCGCTCGCGTCGCGGCTGTCCTACTTCATCTGGTCCGCGCCGCCCGATCGGGAGCTGATCACCCTGGCCAGCCAGGGCGAGCTGGCGGACGCGCGCACGCTCGAGCGGCAGGTGCGGCGGATGCTCGCCGACCCTCGCTCCGAGTCGCTCGCCACGCGCTTCGCAGCGCAGTGGCTGCGCCTCCCGGACCTGGAGCTGATCCATCCGGACGCGAACCTGTTTCCGAACTTCGACCAACAGCTCTCCGACGCCATGCGGCGGGAAACCGAGCTGTTTTTCTACAACCTGGTCAAGGAAGACAAGAGCATCCTCGACCTGTATAGCGCCGACTACACGTTCCTGAACGAGCGGCTCGCCAAGCATTACGGCATTCCAGGCGTGATCGGAAACGACTTCCGGAGGGTCACCTATCCGGACGCGACGCGGCGTGGCGTGCTCGGCCACGGCAGCATCCTGACGCTCACCTCGATCGCGGGGCGGACGTCGCCGGTGCTGCGCGGGAAGTACGTCATGGAAGTCATCATCGGGACGCCGCCGCCGCCGCCGCCGCCGGGCATACCCGACCTGGCGCAGACGACGGCCACGGGTGGAGAGAACCAGGTCCTCACTACGCGGCAGCGGATGGAAATCCACCGCGCCGCACCGGTGTGCCGCGCTTGCCACCAGTTCATGGATCCGATCGGTCTGTCGCTCGACAACTTCGACGTGACCGGCAAGTGGCGGACGCGCGAGAACGGCGCCGCGCTGGACACGCGCGGGATGCTCTACGACGGCACTCCGGTGTCGAGCCCGAACGAGCTGCAGGCGGCCTTGCTGACCCACCAGGTCGCGCTCGTCCGGACATTCACGAAGAACATGCTGGCCTACGCCCTGGGTCGCCGCATCGAGCCGAAGGACATGGCGACGGTGCGCACCATCACCCGGGCGGGCGAGCAGGGCGGATACAAGATGTCCACCTTTGTCCTGGGCGTCGTGAAGAGCGACGCGTTCCAGATGAAGGCCAGTCCGGCAGTCACGGAGACCGCGCAGGGGAACCGGTAAGCAAGCCTAGAAACCGTCCAGGAGACCGATCATGTCATTCATCACCGGAAAGCACATCCCCCGCCGGACCTTCCTGCGGGGAGCGGGCGCGACCGTTGCGCTCCCGTTCCTCGATGCGATGATGCCCACGGGCAAGTCGTGGAAGGACGTCGCGGCCGCGGCCGGCCTCGATCGTCCCCGCCTGGTGGCGATCGAGATCGTGCACGGGTCGGCGGGCTCGACCGACTTCGGGATCGCGAACAACCTGTTCGCCCCCGCGGCCGTCGGGCGTGATTTCGACCTGAGCCCGACCTCGATGGCTTCGCTCGAGCCGTTCAAGAAGCACCTGACGATTGTCAGCAACACCGACGTCCGCATGGCCGAGGCGTACGAGGCGCACGAGATCGGAGGCGACCACTTCCGCTCGAGCGCGGTGTTCCTCACGCAGTCCCATCCGAAGCAGACGATGGGTTCGGACGTGTACGTCGGCACCTCCCTGGATCAGATCTACGCCCAGAAGTTCGGGCAGGATACGCCGATCCCCTCGATGCAGCTGTGCATCGAGAACATCGACCAGTCGGGCGGGTGCGCGTACGGCTACACCTGCCTCTACACGGACTCGATCAGCTGGGCATCGCCGACCGAGCCGCTTCCGGTCATCCGCGATCCGCGAGTGGCGTTCGACACGCTGTTCGGCTCGGGCGCGACTCCGGCCGAGCGGAAGAGCCGGATGCGCACCAACGCCAGCATCCTGGACTGGATCACGGGCCGCATGGGCGAGCTCAGCCGCAACCTGGGCGCGGCCGACAAGGCCAAGCTCGACAGCTATCTCGACAACATCCGTGAGGTGGAGCGGCGCATCCAGATCGTCGAGGCGCGCAACAGCAGTGGCGAGGAGCGCGCGCTGCCCGGCGCTCCGGCGGGGGTGCCCGACCACTTCGCCGAGCACGTGAACCTGATGTGGGACCTGCAGCTGCTGGCCTTCCAGTCCGACATGACCCGTGTGTTCTCGCTGAAGATGGGGCGCGATTCGTCGGCTCGTGTCTACCCGGACAGCGGATCGACCGCATCGTTCCACCCGGCGTCGCATTTCGGGTCCGCCCCGGAGCGCATTCTCGACTTCCACAAGATCAACCAGTACCACATCGCCCAGTTGCCATACTTCCTCGATCGGCTGCAGGGCATCCAGGAGGGCGACGCCACCCTGCTGGACAAGACGATGCTCATCTACGGCTCGCCGATGGGGAACGCGAATCTGCACAACCACCGGCGCAACCCGCTGTTCGTGGTCGGTGGCGCGGGCGGCCAATTGCGTGGGCCGATGCATCTGCGCGCGCCGGACGGCACGCCCATGGCCAACGCCATGCTGACCATGCTGCACATGCTCGGGATGGACGACATGCAGAGCTTCGGCGACAGCACGGGCGCGATGAGCTTCACCTCGCCCGTGGCCGAGTAGAGGAGCGTTGAACATGATGAAACTGAGAACGAGCATGATCGGGGCTCTGTCCCTGGCCGTGCTGCTCGCGTCGACGCGGCCGGATTCTCCGGTCGCCGACGCGGCGATGCGGGGAGACGCCGACGCGGTGCGCGCGTTGATCAGGGAGGGCGCCGACGTCAACGCGGCCCAAGGGGACGGGATGACCGCCCTCCATTGGGCGGCCGAAAAAGGCGATGTCGAGCTGGCCCAGCTGCTGGTTACGGCCGGGGCGAGCCTGACCACGACCACGCGGCACGGCGCATACACGCCGCTGCACGTGGCGGCGCGGGCGGGTCGGGGAGCGGCGGTGCAGGCGCTCCTCGACGCGGGTGCGAACCCGAACGGGGTCACCGCCACCGGCGCCACCGCGCTGCACCAGGCCGCTGGGGCCGGCAGCGTGGAGGCAGTGGAGGCACTGATCGCGAAGGGCGCGACCGTGGACGCGAAGGAGTCGGCGTGGGAGCAGACGCCGCTGCTGTTCGCGGCCTCGTACAACCGTCCGGACGTGATCAAGGCGCTGCTGGCTCACGGGGCCAATCCGAATGTGTTCACCAAGGTTCACAGCGTCAGTGACCAGAGGACCATCGATCAGGCGGGTGCCGCGGCCCGGCGCCAGGTGCTCGAGGCCTTCAAGGTCCATGACGGCAACGATCCGAACTGGAGGCCGTCGCCCGCCGAGGTGCAGGCCGCGGTGAAGGCGGGTCAGGAGGTGCAGCGCAATGGCGCGGCTCCGGCCGCGGGCGGCGACGCCGCGCCGGATCTCGGCGGCGGTGAGGGTGGGGGAGCGGCTGCGGATTCGCAGGGCGGCCTGACCCCGCTGCTCCACGCAGCCCGCCAGGGCAATATCGAGGCGGCGCTCGCGCTCATCGACGGCGGGGCTGACATCAACCTGCCCAAGTTCGGCGACGCGTACACGCCGATCAACATGGCGATGATCAACGGGAACTACGACCTGGGGCTGCTCCTGCTCCAGCGCAGTGCGGACGTGAACAAGGCCGCGGCCGACGGCGTGACGCCGTTGTTCGCGGTGATCAGCAACTACTGGGGTGCCAAGACCCGGTATCCGCAGCCGATTAACCACGTCTATCAGAAGGCCTCCTATCTGGAGACGATGGAAACCCTGCTGAAGGGCGGTGCCGATCCCAACGCGCGGCTCAAGAAGGATCAGTGGTATCTGGTCTACACGTTCGGCGGTCTGGGCGTGGACATGACGGGTGCGACGCCGTTCTGGCGCGCCGCCCACGCCGTGGACGTGCCCGCGATGCGGCTCCTCGTGCAGCACGGGGCCGACCCGACCCTGGCGACCATCGCCTCGGCCGGCGGGGGACGTCGCGGGGGGCGGGCGGGCGCCGCCGGCCCGACCGCGGATCCGTCGGGGCTGCCGCCGGTTGTGGTGGGCGGGCCGGGCGTCTACCCGATCCACGCGGCCGCGGGAGTGGCCTACGGCAACGGCTTCACGGGCAACTTCCACCTGCACGCGCCGAATGGCTGGATGCCGGCGATGAAGTACCTGGTGGAGGAGCTCGGCGCCGACGTGAACGTGCGTGACGCCGGCGGTTACACCGCGATGCACCACGCCGCCGCGCGGGGCGACAACGAGATGATCAACTACCTGGTTTCGAAGGGCGGCGACGTCATGGTGGTGAGCCGCGCCGGTCAGACCACGGTGGACATGGCGAACGGCCCCGGTCAGCGCATCTCGCCGATCCCGGCGACCATCGCGCTGCTCGAGAGCATGGGCGCCAAGAACAACCACAAGTGCGTATCCTGCTGAGCGAGTAGTCCAGCGGTTCACGAAATGGGCGAGGCCCGGCAGGAGCGATCCTGCCGGGCCTTTTCGTTTCGTGGAAGCTACCCGCCGTCGGTGCGGCGGTAGACCTGGCGAAGCTCCACCTCGGGTCCCCGCGGCAGATCGACCGAGCGCGTGACGATCAGCCGCGCGCCCGCCCTGTCGAGAGCCCAGCTCTCGGTCACCTCGGGCCCGTCCTCCACCTTCCGATCCATCCGGATCGCGCGCCCCTCCCAACGGGCGGTGATCTCCCCGGCGGGCTCCCGCGCGCTATCCTTGGCGGCCTTGCCGTTCAGGCGGACCGAGAATGGTCGCGGTCGCGGCCATGGCCGCGCGTCCGTCGAGTCGCTGACGCCCGCGCGCGGGACGAGCGCGAAGGTGGTGTCGGTCACCGTGACGTCCATCGCGGCGAATCCGGCGAGCAGCGCCAACGCATCGACTGGACGCCGCCCGTCCATGTCTGCACCACGCTCGCGGCCGCCAAAGCCCGGGACGGGTGCACCCCCGCCGCCACCGCCGCCGCCTCCTCCCCCGGGGGGCATCGCGCGGCCTCCTCCTCCGCCCCTGCCGGCCTGCCCACCGCGCGGGGGAAGGAAGCCCGTGGGCTCGTCGCCGCCCCTCGGTCCCTGACGGTCCCCCCGCGCCCCTGCGAGCGCGTCCTGGGGGGTCTCGCTCTCCTCCGGGACCAGCGTCCACGAGCCGGTGAAGGAGGCGAACAGGGCCTGCGCTTCAGCCCCCCGTACGTCCGGTCCGCCCGCGTGCGCGCACCCGGCTCCACAGAGGAGGGCGAGCGAGGCGAGGGCGGCCCGTCGGCGAGGGGGGAGGCGGTGGGGGGGCGTGCGCATGGGGCTCCTCGGGAGTCGGTTCGCGATTGATGCTGCCTGGGGGGACGTCGGAGGTGGCCCGTCCGCACACCGCGCTCCCCGAGCGTGGGCAGGGGTGTGCAGGTGGGGTATCCTGGCACGTCTCCCTGGGTGTACCCAGATACGACCGGAGGACCACATGCCGCGCTTCTCCCGCTCCCAGGCCGCCGCTCCTGCGCTCGCCCTCGGGCTGCTCATTTTTGCCGCCCTTCCACTCACTGCTTCCGCCGAGGGCGAGTACCTCTATCCCCTCCCCGGCGAGGCCGCGTTCTCGGGCTTCTCGCTGTGGCAGGGGGAGCAGGAGCTGCGGGGCGAAAGGAGACCGCGCTCCGCTACGGGCTGCCCAGCGAGTACACGGCCTACCTTGTGGTCGAGCCCAACAGGGTGGCGGCGGGAAACAACGTGCGCGGGTCGGTCGGTGGGCGGCGCGAGGCCAGCGCGTTCGGCGCGGCCGCAGCTGCGTCGCGTGCGCGCCAGATGCGCGATGCGTCGCGCCTTGGCGAGCTGGACCAGCTCGCCAAGGCGATGGAGGAGCGCGCAGGGGCCGAGCTCGGTGTGCGCATGGCCGCGGGCCGGCTCTTCCAGGAGCGCGACGGGGTATGGGTGGAGTCGGCCTCTGCGTCCGGCGCCCCCCTTCCCCTGGTCACCGTGAAGCTCTTCAGCCGCGCCTGGTTCGACCTGATGGCGGCGCTGCCCGAGGTGGCTCCCGCCGCGCGCGAGCTCGGCCGGCTCGAGCTGGCCGGCACGCGCGTGCGGCTGCGTGTGGACGCCGAGGGCGTCGACGCGCTCACGCCGGAGCGGCTGGCCACCCTGGTGCGGAATTTCCGGGGCACGCCATGAACGACTGGAGCTCGCTCTACCGGACGATCTTTCCCGATCTCGTCCGCTTCCTCCACCGCAAGGTGTGGGATGAGGAGCGGGCAAAGGACCTGGCCCAGGAAGCGTTTGTGCGCGCGCTGCGGGAGGAGCCCGACAAGCCCCGCCCCTTCCTCTTCGCGGTGGCGGCCAACCTGGCGCGCGACGAGGCCCGCACTGTGATCCGCCGCAAGCGCCATCTCGTGCTGCTGCAGGGAGGGATGGACGAGGCGGCGCCGACGGACATCGAGGACGAGATGCTGCGGTCCGATCGCGGCGAGCGGGTGCGGGCCGCGCTCGAGAGCTTGAGCGAGCGCGACCGCGAGGTCCTGCTCCTGTGGGACGGTGGCATGAGCTACGGCGAGATCGCCGCGGAGACCGGACTCGCGCCCGGAGCGGTTGGCACGACGCTGGCCCGGGCGCGGAAGCGATTGGTAGACACGTATGAAAAGACTGCGAGGGATCATGTCGCACGTGGCTGAGGGCGAGCTGCACGCCTGGCTGGACGGGGCGCTGGATCAGCTCGGGGAGGCGCGCGCCCGGCGGGTGCGCGAGCACCTGCGCGCGTGCGCGGCCTGTCAGCAGGCCCTCGCGGCCGAGGAGGCGATCCGGTCGCGCGCCGCCGAGGTGCTCGGACTGGCGGCGCCGACGGTCGCCGAGATGGTGCCGTTCGAGACGCTGGTGGAGCGCGCGCGCGCCGGCGCCGAGCCGGTCGCGCCGGTCGTGGCGACGACGCGGGGCCGCCTGTCGCGCGTGACGCGGCTCGGCTGGGCCGCGTCGGTGGTGATCGCGCTCGGCGCCGGGTGGATGGCCCGCGAGGTGGGCGTGGGGCCGATGGATCCGCGCGGTGCGAGCGGTGCACCCCCCGCGCCGACCGATGGCTCGTCCGACGTGGTGGCCGCCCTGCCCGAATCGGGGGAGAACGAGGCCGCGCCGAGCGAGACCGAGTCCGCTCCGCTGCCCGTCATGGCAGCGCCGTCGGAGGCAGAGCTCGCCGCCGATCAGAGTGGGTCGATCGGTGGAGTGGCGGGCTCCGCCGCGATGGCGGACCGCGTCGCGAGCGTGCCGCCGTCCGAAGTCCTGCCGCCGCCCGCCGTGTTCGGGTTCGGCTCGGGCGCGGCCGACGCGGTTGCGACTCTGGCCCCGCCGTCCGTCTCCCCGCCCGCCGTGGCCATGCCGCTGCGCGAGCGTCAGACAGCGGCTCCCCCCGCGGCGGAGGCGGCGAAGGGCGCCGCCGCGCCTGAGCGGGTGGCCGAGACGACCGCCGGCCGCGCCGCCAACACCGCGCGTCGCGAATCCCTCCGCCAGGAGCGCTCGGCGGTTGCGGTCGCGCCCGATCCGACCGCGGGCATCGGCATTCAGCGTGCGCGCCCGGGCAGCGTCGGGGCGGGCGTGCCTAAGTTGTTCGTGGAGGGGCGCGCCGCGACGGGCAGCGCTGCGGCGACGGTCGAGGCGGATCTCGATGAGGCGAAGGATCTGATCGTGCCGGGGCTCGAGGTGTTGTTGGTCGAGTGGTCCGACGTGGCTCCCGGCCGGCCGGGGCTGCGCGTGCTCCAGCGGCTCGCCAGCGGGGACACGCTCGAGGTCCGCTTCGTCCGCTCCGGCGGAGCCGCCGCCGACGCGGTAACCGACCCGCTGGCGGCGCTGCTGGAGACCATGCCGGTCGGGTGGAGCCAGGTCGTGAAGGACCACCGGGACGGCTGGCTGGTCGCCCGGGCTCGGCTCCCGCGTGAGGAATTGGCGGCCCTGGTCGCCGAAACGGGGTCCCGCAGGTAGGCGCGGACGTCATGCTGGCAGTGCTGGGGCTGCTCGCCGAGTGGGATGGTCCCGAGGGAGCGGCGGACATGATGAGCGCGGTGGGTGCCCGCCGGGCGAGCGAGTTGGACTGCTCTGATTCCGGATGCGTCGAGCGGGCCGCTGCCGTGCTCAGCGGGCTGGGCGCGGAAGTCGCCATCGAGGGCGGAGCGGAGCCGACCCTCGTGGTGTCCGGCTGTCCACTCGCCGCGCGCGTCGCCGACCACCCCGAGCTGTGCGACTGGATGGCGGCGCTGGTCTTGGGAGCCGCCGACGTACCCGCCGTGTCCCGCTGCGACCGCGCCGGAGGACGCCCACGATGCCGCTTCACGCTTTCCCTGCCACCCGCGCTCGGCGCGCCATGAGCTGGCTGCTGCTGCCGTTCGCGGCCTGGCTGGTGTGGGCGGCTCTTCTCTTCTTCGGTCAGCGCCGCATGCTCTTCCCCGGCCTTCGCGCCCGCGCGCTCGATGCGCGCGCATTCCGCGCCGCCGAGCCGCACCGGATCGCCGTTCCCGGCGGTGAGGTGGAGGCCTGGTGGCTCCCGGCCGCTCCGGGCGGGCCCCGTCCCGGGCCCGCCGTGCTCTTCTTCCACGGCAACTTCGAGCTGGTCGACGAATGGGTCGGGTCGTTCGGCGCGCTGCGAGATGCGGGCATCGGCGTCCTGTTGGTCGAGTATCCCGGCTACGGCCGCTCTACCGGCGTCGCGACGCAGGCCTCGGTGACCCAGGCCGCGGTCTCCGCGTGGGACCTGGTGGCGGCGAAGCGGGGGGAGGTGGACCCCGCGCGCATCGTCGCGCTGGGGCGCTCGGTGGGGGGCGGGCCCGCGTCCGCGCTCTCCCTCCAGCGGCCGCTCGCGGCGCTCGTGCTGAGCTCCGCCTTCACCGGCATCCGCGCGTACGCGCGCCGCTACGGGATGCCCCCGTTCCTCGTCAAGAACCCGTTCGATAACGAGGCCGCGGTGCGCGCGTTCCCGGGACCCGTGCTGGTGCAGCACGGCACCCGCGACGGCACCGTCCCCTTCCGGCACGGGGAGCGTCTCGCCGCGGTCGCGCACGACGCGCGGTTCATCCGCTACGAGTGCGGCCACAACGACTGCCCCTGGGAGCGCATGTTGGCGGACATGCTCGACTTCCTGGGTAGTGCGGGGGTGCTGGTGCCGGCGGATCCAGCGTCGGGGAACCCGGTCCCCGCGAACGGGGTCGGGTAGGGGTGCTCCCCACACGCTCCGCGTCGCTGCTGGCCGCCCTCCTGGTTCTCTCGGGCTGCGGCCTGTTGCCCGGCCCCACGGCGCCCGCCGCACCGGCCCCGGACTCGGCCGCGCGCGCCGCCGCGGCCGCGCGCGGGCCCGAGGGGCGCGCCGGGCCGCGCGCCTACGAGCAGGTGATCACGCCTGGGGCAGTCACCCGCCGCGGGCTCTTCAGCACGCACCGCGTCGGCGACGACCTCTTCTTCGAGATCCCGCGGTCCGCGTTCGGGCGCGAGATGCTGCTGCTCGCGCGCGCGGAAGAATCGTCGGGGCAGGCGCAGAGCGGCCTCTTCGGGGGTGGTCCCGAGCTCATCATCGAATTCGAGCGGCTCAGCGACCGGGTGGTGATCCGGCAGAAGCGGTACGACCTGAACGCCGACTCGAGCGCGGCCATCTGGGCCGGGGTGTCGGGAATGCAGAAGGGCGCGGTCCTCACCGTCCTGCCGGTGCGCGCGTGGGGGCCGGACTCGGCGGCGGTGGTGCAGGTGACCGACCTGTTCGTGGCGGGCCCGCGCGAGGTGAACGGCCTGGAATCGGTGGCGCGCGACCGCAGCTGGCTCGAATCGGCCGCCGCGTTCGATCGCAACGTCGAGGTCGAGGCGACGCTGACCGGGCGCGCGCCCTCGGGCCCGCCGCCGCCGGGCGGGGGCGGAGGTGGGGCCGGCAACCAGGATCGCTCGGTCACGCAGCGCATGCACTGGAGCCTGATGCTGCTCCCCGATCGGCCGATGCGGCCGCGCTACCAGGACCGTCGGGTGGGCTTCCTGTCCAGCGGCTTCAACGACTACGGCACGAACGAGCACGGCATCAAGCGGCGCCGCTTCATCCACCGCTTCCGCCTGGAGCCGTCCGACACCGCGGCGTTCCGGCGGGGCGAGCCGGTGGAGCCCGTCGCGCCGATCACCTTCTGGATCGACCCCGCCACGCCGGACTGGCTGAAGCCTTGGGTGGCGCGCGGCGTGGAGGCGTGGAACGGCGCGTTCGCCGAGGCCGGCTTCAAGGGCGCCATCCGTGCCCGCGTGGCCCCCACCGGCGACCCCGACTTCGACCTGACGGACGCGCGCTACTCGGTGGTCTACTGGCGTCCCGCGTCGGTGGCGAACGCGACCGGCGGCCAGACCGTGGACCCGCGCTCGGGCGAGATCCTGAAGGGCGAGGTGAACATGTACCACAACGTGCAGAAGCTGCTGCGCAACTGGTACTTCACACAGGTGGGCCCGCTCGACCCGCGCGCCCAGCGGATGCCGTTCCCGGATTCCCTCATGGGCCGGCTGATCGAGTACGTGGTGACCCATGAGGTCGGCCACGCCATCGGCTTCCTGCACAACCTGAAGGCGAGCGCGATGTACCCGGCCGACAGCCTGCGCAGCGCGGCGTTCCTCGAGCGCATGGGCGGCCACGTGGCGACGCTCATGGATTACTCGCGCTTCGACTACGTCGCGCAGCCCGAGGACAACATTCCCCCCGAGCTGCTGGTGCCGCGCCTGGGTCCGTACGACCGCTTCGCGATCATGTGGGGCTACCGCCCGATCCTGGACGTCGCGGGTGCGGACGAGGAGCGCGCCACGCTCGACCGCTGGGCGAGCGAGCAGGACACCATCCCGTGGCTGCGCTTCAGCACCTCCGATGCGCCCAACGACCCGTATGACCTGAGCGAGGCGGTCGGCGACGCGGACGCGATGAAGTCCAGCCGGCTCGGGCTCATGAATCTCGCGCGCGTGATGGATCTCCTGCTCCCGGTAGCGGAGCGGCCGGGCCAGGACTACGAGCTGCTCGACGAGCTGTACGAAGAGGCGGTCACGCAGTGGGCCCGATACATGAGCCACGTGGCGGCGGTGGTCGGCGGCGCCGAGACGCAGGAGCGCTATGGGACGGGGACGCGCTTCCGTCCCGTCAGCCGCGCCAAGCAGCGCGAGGCGATGACCTTCCTGGCGGAGAACGCGTTCCGCACGCCCACCATGCTGCTGGACGGGGAGATCCTGCGCAGGATCGAGGCGGAGGGCGCGATCCTGCGCGTGCGCACCGCGCAGGGTCGCGTGCTGACCACGCTGCTCAACCGCGCCCGCCTGAATCGGCTGGTCGAGTACGAGGCCACCGCGACCAGCCCGCGCGAGGCCTACACCGTCGGCGACCTGGTCGGCGATCTGCACACCGCCGTGTGGGGCGAGCTGGACGACCGGCGCGTGAGCGTGGATGTCTACCGGCGCAATCTGCAGCGCGCCTTCCTCGAGACCGTGGAGGCGGAGCTGGCCGTGCCGGCGGCGCGCCCCGGTCCCGCCGTGGGCGGCGCGCAGGATCAGCGCTGGAACTCCGACGTCCGCCCCGTGCTCCGCGGCGAACTGCGCGGGCTCGACCGCGAGATCGCCGCCGCGCTCCCCCGCTCGGCCGACCGCATGACCCGGCTGCACCTCGAGGACGTGCGCGCTGAGATCGCCCGCCTGCTCGATCCGGTGGCTGCTCCCCGCTGAGCAGCGAAGACGTGATCAAGCTTGATCCGCGTTACCGGAATCTTGGGCCCGCCGGCCCCGACCGTGTCATATCTTACATGCGTAGTCATGTAAAATATGACACGCCGATCTGAAAGGATTGCGAGCCGGACGCTGCGCTCTGTATCCTACCGGGTCGCAGCCCCGCGCGTGAGGACCAAGGCTCCCCCCACCTAGCGAGGATGGGAGCATGAGGACGTTCGCTCTCAGTGCCGCCGTTGCAGGGATCTGGCTGTTAACCGGCACCTTCGCCGACACCCGACCGTCCGCGTTCGATCGCGAGGCCGGACTGGGCCGTGCCGCAGCTGTCCGCCCCGCCGCCATGGCGCCAGCGATCCCGATCGACCGCGCTCCCTCGGTCTCGCCGTCCATCCCGGCCGCCAGCCTCACCGACGTCGTCCAGCGTTACTGCGTCACTTGCCACAACGATCAGCTGCTGACCGGGACCGTGTCGCTCCAGGGCTTCGACGTCGAGCGAGCGGCAGAGCAGGCGCCGACGGCGGAGAGAATGATTCGGAAGCTGCGTGCGGGGATGATGCCCCCACCGGGCATGCCCCGGCCCGCCGGCGACACCCTGGCGGAGCTCGTGGAGACGCTCGAGTCGATCGTAGACAGGGCCGCCGCCGCGGCTCCCAATCTGGGGATGCGGCGATTCCAGCGGATCACCCGCGTCGAGTATGGGCGAGTGATCCACGATCTCCTGGCGCTGGACGTGGACGCCGGGAAATGGCTCGCACCGGACATCCTCGTGGGTGCCTTCGATAACGCGTCCGCGGGCCAGCCGCTCTCGACGACCCTGCTGGCTTCCTACATGACTGCCGCCAGTGAGGTCAGCTGGCTGGCCATCGGAAACCCCGAAGCGGCCTCCGCCACGACGAAGTACCGGAGCCCCGCCGAAGTCTCCC
>CAXNGW010000019.1:0-17731 GCA_964201975.1 Longimicrobiales bacterium
GCCCTCCTGCGCTTCGTGCACCTCGAACCCCTCTTTCTCGAGGAGCGCGCGCATCATGAGGCGCGCGCCCGCGTCGTCGTCCACGAGCAGGATGCGGGAGGGGCCCTTCACCTCCACCTCCTCCTTCTCCTTCTCGACCTGCTGGCCCAGCACGCGCTCCACCTCGACCAGCGTGGTCTTGCCCTGGGTCACCCACTCGAGCGCGACCTCGTTCATCGGCCGCATGCCGCCCTGGAGCGCGAGCCGGCTGAGCGTCGTCCACCCCTTCTTGGCCTCGACCGCGGCCTGGAAGCGCGGACCGACGATCAGCACCTCCTGGATCGGCAGCCGGCCGCGGTAGCCGGTGAAGCCGCACTCGGAGCAGCCCACCGCGCGCACCACCGGCTCCATGCCGTGGCGCTCGGTGAGCCGCCGCTCGTCGGGGGTGAGCACGCCCCGGACGGGCTCGGCGCACGCCGCGCAGACCTTGCGCATCAAGCGCTGCGCGAGCGCGCCCCTCAGCGTCTGGCCGATGATCGCGTGCTGGAGGCCCATGTCGGCCAGTCGGCCGACCGCGCTCACCGCGTCGTTCGCGTGCACCGTGGCCAGCACGAGGTGGCCGGTCATGGCGACCTGGGCCGCGGTCTCCGCCGTCTCTTTGTCGCGGATCTCGCCGACCAGGATGACGTCCGGGTCCTGGCGCAGGATCGAGCGCAGCGCGGTGGCGAAGGTCAGCCCCTGCTTGGTCTCGACCTGGGTCTGGGTGATGGCGGGGAGGTCGTACTCGATCGGGTCCTCCACCGTCATCACGTTCACCTTGCCGTCGGCCAGCTCGCGCAGCGCGCCGTACAGGGTGGTGGTCTTCCCCGAGCCGGTCGGGCCGGTCACCATGACGAGCCCGTCGCGGTTGGAGATCAGCGCGCGCATACGCTCCAGCTCGTACGGCGGGATGCCCAGGTCCTGGAGCTTGGGCGAGACGTTCGAGTCGAGCACGCGGATGACGCACTTCTCGGCGCCGCCAGCCGGGATGGTGGAGACGCGCAGGTCGTAGGAGAGGTTCTTGATCCGCACGCGCGCCTTGCCGTCCTGCGGGCGCAACCGGTCGGCGATGTCCATCCGCGACAGGATCTTGATGCGCGAGATGATACGGTTGAGCGCGGACATGGGCAGATCCATGTGCTTGCGCAGCACCCCGTCCACGCGGTAGCGGATGGTGCCCAGGCGGCGGCCCGGCTCGATGTGGATGTCGCTCGCACCCGCCGCGATCCCGTCGCGCAGGATCAGGTTGGTGAGCTTGACCACGGGCGTGGACTGGACTTCGTCCTCGGAGATGTGCTCGGGGCCCATCTCCTCGACCAGCTTGACCGCCGCGTCGGCTTCGTCCATCTCGGACTCGAGGGTGCCGAGCAGCGTCTCGACCGCCCTCTCCGGCGCGAAGCGGGCGTCGATCGCCTCCTGGATGGACTGCGGTGCAGCGACCTCGAAGACCGCGGTCCGGCCGGTGGAGAAGCCCAGCGCGCGCTCGGCCTCGACGTCGGTCGGGTCGCAGGTAGCGACGATCAGGTGCCGGTCGCTCTCCTGGAGGGGATAGATGTGGTGCTTGCGCGCCATCGCCTCGGGGATGAGCAGCACCGCGTTGGGGTCGGCCTCGTGCACCTTGGCCACCTGCAAGTGGAAGTACTAGGCCACCAGCTCGGCGAGCTCGCCGTCGCGGATCAAGAACGCGCGCGTGATCACGGGCCAGGCGTCGCGGGCGGGCGTGCCCGGCGGGACGTCCAGCGCGTCGCCACCGGAGAGGCCCGCCCTCTCGGCCACCCGCACCAGCCAATGGACGGAGCCGGGGCTCCGGCTATGGCCCTTCCCGGAGGGCGTGGTGTCCCCGTCGCGGGTGGACTCGGGCGTGAGGCTCACCGAAGCACCGCCTTCGGCTTGCCGCGCTTCTCTTCGTACATGGCGGCGTCGGCCTGGGTGAGCAAGTCCTCGAGGCGGACCCGGTCTTCCCCGTCGTGGCGCACCATGCCGATGCTCACGGTGAGCTGGTACGACTCGCGCTGGCCGTGGTTGAAGTCATCGATGCGCTCGCGCAGCCGGTTGAGCAGAAGGGCCGCCCCGTCGGCGGTGGCCTCCACCGCGAGCACCGCGAACTCGTCACCGCCCATGCGGGCGATGATGTCGGAGCGACGGAAGGAGGCCTTCAGGATATCCGAGAGCTTGATTAATGCGTGATCCCCGACGTGGTGCCCGAGAGTGTCATTGATGGTCTTGAGGCGATCCAGGTCCAGGTACACAAGAACCACGCCGCGCGCCGTGCGGCGGGCGAGCTTGAGGTACTGCTCGCCGAGGTCGGAGAAGCCGCGCCGGTTGTGGAGGCCAGTGAGATCGTCGATCAGCGACAGGCTGCGGAGCGCCGACAGCAGGCGATGCCTCTCGATCGCATAGCGGATGGACTTTACCACCATCGCGCTCGACACCTCTCCCTTCACCAGATAATCCTGCGCTCCCCCCTGCACGGTGGCGATCGCTACCCCCTCGTCGTCGACGCTCGTGAGCACGACGATGGGTACGTCCGGCGCAAACGCATAGGTCCGTTCGAAGGTGACGATCCCCTCGCTGTCGGGCAGCATCAAGTCCAGCAGGACGGCGTCGATCCCTCCCTGGGAGAGCCGCTCCAGCCCAGTGGTGAGCTCGCTTATCCACTCGAGGTCCACGTGCCCGCCGCGCGCGTCCGCGAGCGCTTTACGCAGGGCGTCCAAGTCCTCCGGATCATGCTCGAGGAGGAGCACTCGAATGGCTCTCGGACTGACCGCTGTCATCGACCACAGGAGGT
Source organism: Longimicrobiales bacterium (assembly GCA_964201975.1). Taxonomy (GTDB): domain Bacteria; phylum Gemmatimonadota; class Gemmatimonadetes; order Longimicrobiales; family Gaopeijiaceae; genus UBA2988. The sequence continues at coordinate 2,807 of CAXNGW010000019.1, forward strand.
TCAGGAGGGCATTCCTGGAGCTGTGATGCCCCGATCGCGCTGCGCGCGTCGGAGGGGCTCGTGACGACACCATTCGCCAGCGGAGACCTCCCCGCTGGCGGCTCGTCCGTCACTTTCGGGAAATCGCCGGAAAGTAACGAGGCCCGGAGGGGTGCGCCACGCCGGACGGTGCCCCTCGCCCCCTACCATCCCCAGGGATGGACACGCCCAGCGGGGGACGGTTGCGCGGGGCGCCCGGGCGGCGAACTTGGACGCATGACGCCCAGCGACAAGACGCACAGACGACTGTTCCTCACCGCGCTGGGTTCGCTGGCGGGGCTCGCGGTCGCCCTGCTCCTCGTGCTGAGCCCGGGCCGCGCAGCCGGGCCCCGGCCGGGGGAGGAGCTGCTGCTCCCCGGCCCCCTCCCCGCCCCCGACTTCGAGCTGACCGCGCACACGGGCGAGACCGTTCGTATGAACGACCTGGTGGCTGGGCGCGTGGTGGTGCTGTTCTTCGGCTACACGAACTGCCCCGACATCTGTCCTCTGACGATGGCGGCGCTGGGCCGCGCGCGCGCCCTGCTCGGGCCGGACACGGCGCGCGTGCTCGGCGTGCTGATCACGGTGGACCCTGCGCGCGACACGCCCGCGGCTCTCGCCGCGTACGTGGAGCGCTTCGGGCCAGGCCTGATGGGGCTCACTGGCACCGAAGAGGCGCTGGCAGCGGTGGCCGAGGGATATCTCGCGCGGTCCGCGCCCGCGGCCGGGCACGATCACGCCGCCCCGCAGGACTACATCATCGAGCACACTGGGCGGGCGTTCGTGGTGGCCGACGGCGCCGTGCGCATGACGTTCCCGCCGATGACCGGCGCGCCCGAGATGGCGGACGGGCTCCGGCTCCTGCTCGAGCGCTGACGCGCCGCCCGACTCACACCAGCGGCAGCACCATGCGGGCGCGCGCCCCGCGGCGCTCGCCGCGGTCCTCGAGCTCGAGGCGCCCCCCGTGCCCCTCGACGATCTGCCGCGAAAGCACGAGCCCGATCCCTGAGCCGCCCGGCTTGGTCGTGTAGAACGGCACGAACAGGTTGGCGTTGTCGGACAGCCCGGGGCCCTCGTCGTCGACCAGCAGCTGGAGCGCGCCGTCCAGCAGCTCCCACCCGACCGCCACCGCGCCCCCCTCCCCCATCTCGAGCGTGGCGTCCACGGCGTTGCGGATCAGGTTGATGAGAGCCTGCTCGAGCTGATCGCGGTCGGCGCGCACCACCAGGTCGGGACCGGCGCGGACCTCGATGGGGAGCCGCGTCTCCAGCATCGCCACGCGGCGGACGAGCTCCGGAACGTCTACCGCCGCCAACTCGGGCTGGGGGAGCCGCGCGAGGGTCGCGTAGGTGGACATGAAGCGGCCGAGCGCTTCGGCTCGCGTCTGGATCACCGACAGCCCCTTTTCCATGTCCTGCTCGAAGTCCGCGGGCGGGGGGCGCCGCTCGACCAACGTCGCCAGGCTCCCCGAGATCGACTTGATCGGCGCGAGCGAGTTGTTGATCTCGTGCGACAGGACGCGGATGATGCGTTTCCACATCCGCCGCTCCTCCTCGCGCAGCGCGCGCGACAGGTCGGAGAGCACGAGCAGCTCGAGCGGCAGCCCCTCCTGACGGACGCGGCTGCGGCGCACCTCCCAGCGTCCCGTCCCCCCCGGGTGCGCGAGCTCGAGCGTGCGCGGGACGGGACCCGTCAGCAGGTCGGCGAGTCGAAGCTCGTCGGCACTCCGCCCCACTACCCGCTCGGCCGGCTGCCCGAGCAGCCGCACGCCCGCGCGGTTGACGAGGCGGAGCTTCTTCTCCTCGTCGAACGCGAAGATCGCGAGGTCCACCTCCTCCAGCACCTTGCGCATCAGCTCGGTCGCCTCGACGGCGCCCAGCCGCTGGTGGCGCAGGATGTCCTCGAGCTGGTTGACCTCCAGGTGGACGAGCGAGAGCGGATCCCTGGCATCATCCACACGCACGCGGGCGCGCATCGAAAAGTCCCCTTCGCGCAGCGCGGCCAGCATGTTGGCGAGCGTCTGGAGCGGGCGCACGACCCGGTCGCGCAGCGACAGCGTGAGCGCGCCCCATGCCCCCACCAGCAGCACGTTCGCGGTCCACTGCACCTGCGCCGTGAAGTCGCCCGTCCAGAGGAGCAGGAGCGCCGCCGCCATCCCGGGCGCGCCGGCGGCCAGCGCCATTACCAAGACGCGGCGGTCGTGGCTCTGCCGCTCCCACCAGCGCCGCAGCACAGTGGGGCCCGCTACTCGGAGGAAGACAGGTCGTGCCGCTGGAGCCGGCGGTAGAGCGCGCTGCGGGAAAGCCCCAGCGCGTCGGCGGCCCGGCTCACGTTCCCCTCGAAGCGCTCGAGCGCCTTCTCGATCAGCACGCGCTCGGCCTCCTCGAGGGTGAGCGCGTCCATGTGCGCGCCGCCGTCGCCGCGCGTGCGCAGGGCAAGGTCGCCGTCGTCGATGCGGGCTCCGCGCGCCATCAGCACCGCGCGCTCGACCGCGTGCTTGAGCTCACGCACGTTCCCCGGCCACGGGTGGCGGATGAGCGCGGTCATCGCTTCGTCGGCGAAGCCCTCGATCTTCTTCTCGTAGTGGGCTGCCTCGACGCGCAGGAAGTGGTGCGCGAGGGCGGGGATGTCCTCCCGACGTTCCCGGAGTGGGGGCAGGTGGAGCTCCACGGTGTTCAGGCGATAGAGGAGGTCCTCGCGGAAGCGCCCGCTCTTCACCGCGTCGGGAAGGTCGGCGTTGGTGGCGGAGAGGATGCGCACGTCCACCTTGCGGATCTTGGACGAGCCGACGCGCTGGATCTCCCCCGTCTCGAGCACGCGCAGCAGCTTGGCCTGCTGATGCGGGGTGATGTTGGCGATCTCGTCCAGGAAGAGCGTGCCCTCGTCGGCCAGCTCGAAGCACCCGACGCGGTCGCTCTTGGCATCCGTGAAGGCGCCCTTCACGTGGCCGAACAGCTCGCTCTCGAACACGCCCTCGCTGAAGCCGCCCGCGTTGACCGCGACCAGCGCGTGGGCGGCCCGGTCCGACACGGCGTGGAGCCAGCGCGCCACCACCTCCTTGCCGGTACCGTGCTCGCCGGTGATGAGCACGTTGGCGTCCGACGGCCCCACCCGCTCCATGATCTGGAGGAGCGGTTGCATGGCGCGCGACTCGGCGATCAGCCTTGGCACGCCCAACCGGCGTAGCCGCTGGTTCTCGTCCTCCAAACGCTGACTTCGCCGGAGCGCGCGACCCAGCTCGGCTTGCGTGCGCACCATCGTCAGCAGGCGGTCGTTGTCCCACGGCTTCTCGACGTAGTCGCGGGCGCCCCGCCGCATCGCCTCCACCGCGCCGTCCACGCTCCCCCACGCGGTCATGACGATGACCGGGAGCGAGTCGTCCACCGCGCGCAGGCGGGCGAGCAGGTCCAGGCCTTCGCGGCCCGAGGTGGTGTCGCGCGTGTAGTTGAGGTCCATCAGAATCAGGTCGAAGTCGCCCCCCTCGACCGCGCGCAGCACGCCCGCCGGCGAGCTGGCCGTGTCGATGTCGAAGCCCTCGCCCTTGAGCAGGAGGCGCAGCGCCTCCAGCACGTCAGGCTGGTCGTCCGCGACCAAGATGCGGGTGCCCTCGAACCCCGATTCCATTCTCCGCGTGAGGGCGCTCAATGTCAGCGAGTCAGCTCGCAACGATCCAGCCGTCGCGAAGCTGGATCATCCATGCGGCCCTGCGAGGAGTGCAGGCTCCCCGTGGGCTCGTCAGCCAGAAGGTCTCCCCGGCGCCCGTACGGCAGGACTTCTCGACATTCCTGAGCTTGATCATCGCTGGGGCCGCTTCAAGGGCCCGCGCTCAGCGGCCGGCATCCTCGGCGAGGATGGCGAGGCCCGCCTGGAGCGCCCGCTCGATGCGGGCCCTCGCCGCGGCCACGTCTTCTGGGCTCCATTCCCAGAGGCCCTTCCCCGCCTTCATTCCGGTCTCCCCTCGTTGCACCATGTCGGCGAGGAACGGGGGCGGCGCGGGCTCGGTGTGGAGGTGCGGGTAGAGGGAGCGAGCCGCGAAGTAGTTCGTGTCCCAGCCCGACATTTCCTTCTGCATCATCGGACCGCAGGCGATGAAGCGGAAGCCGAACCCGTAGCGCACCGCGGTGTCGATCCCCTCGGGCGTGGTGACGCCGCTCTCGATCAGCCACAGCGCCTCCCGCATCATCGCGTGCTGAATGCGGTTGCCGACGAAGCCCGGCACATCCCGGGTGACGTGGATCGGGGACTTGCCCAGCTCCTTCATCCACCCGATGAGCCGCTCGGCGACGGCGGGGTCGGTGGTGTCGGCGCTGATCACTTCGACCAAGGGGACGAGGTGGGCGGGCATGAAGAAGTGGAGCCCGACCACGCGCCCGCGTCCGCTCGCGTCGCGCCCCACCTCCCCGATCGGGAAGGTCGAGGTGTTGGTGGCGAGCACGGCGTCGGGTGCGGCGAGCCGGCCCAACTCGGCGAACAGCCGCTGCTTGAGCGGGAGGTCCTCGGCGGCGGCCTCGATCACCAGCTCGACCGCCGGCCACGGCACGTCGGCGAGCGTCGCGTGGGGGGTGAGCGCGCCCGCGTCCATCGCGTCCACGCCCAGCCGAGCGAGAGCGGCGGCCACTCGAGCCGGGAGCCCGTCGCGCGTCGATTGGCTCGGGCTCATCACGTGCGCCTCCCACCCTCCCGCGACCAGCAAGGCGGCGATGTCGCCGCCCATGATGCCGCCTCCGATCACCGCGGCGGTCCTCCTCGGGACGGTCACCGCTCAGTCCACCATGAAGCCGATGCGGCCGACGTTCCTCACGAGCACGTAGAGGTGCTGATACAGACGCCTCCTGGGGGCTGCACTCGGCATGGGCCGGTCCTCTTGAGGGGAGGTGATGAACGGGGCGTTGCCTGCGGGTGCAACGGCTGGGAGCCGGTCGGGAAGATGGCCGGGGAGCGTCGCGGAGGCCAGACCGGAAGGGAAAAAGCGGCCTCCGCTTGACATTGCCTACCCAAAGATCACGCAGGGTCAGAAGATCCGACTCCGCGGCAATCACAGCATCGCCATGGAGAACAACCCGATCAGATTCCCGCGCGTGAGATCCTCGTGCTCGAGCGGCGGCGCCTGGATCCCGTGCGCACGGGTCTGCTCACCGGATTGGGTGCCGCCACGGCCGCAACCGTGGTCTTCGCGATCATGAGTGACGCCTTCGGCAATGAGCATCGGGCATGCTCGGGTCGTCGTCCGCGGCGTCCGTCAGGCTGCGCGCCTTGCGGTCGTCGAATCCCCAGCTGCGGCGAGTCGCCGGTCTGAGGTTCAAAGTGGACAGTGACGCAGCTGCCGTTGTAGGCCTGGATCCGCTTCAGATACAGGCTGACCAAACCCATAGCCTCGAGCTCGACGTGGCGGTCATGGTGCCGCTCCGAAGCCCGCATCCTCCATCTCCTTGGACCTCTTCACGTCGTCCTCGGACACCACCTGGCCGTCGAACATGTGGATGGTGCGCTCGGCCACGTGCGCGTAGCGCGGATCGTGCGTCACCATGCAGATCGTCGCTCCCTCGCCGTGCAGCTCCTTGAGCAGCTCCATCACCGCGTTGCCGTTCTTCGAGTCCAGGTTGCCGGTTGGCTCGTCCGCCAGCAGGATCAAGGGCCGACCCACGATCGCGCGCGCCACCGCCACTCGCTGCTGTTGACCGCCCGACAGCTGGCTCGGGTAGTGCGTCATCCGGTGCGCCATCCCCACCCGCTCGAGCGCCGCCTGCACCCGCTGCTTGCGCTCCGCCCCCGCCATGCCGCGATACGTCAGCGGCAGCTCCACGTTCTCGTACACGGTCAAGTCGCCGATCAGGTTGAACGCCTGGAAGATGAACCCGATCGCCTGGTTGCGGATCTTCGCGCGCTGGCTGGCCGACAGGTTCTCCACGGGATCGGCGTCTAGCACGTACTTGCCACTGGTCGGCGAGTCGAGCAGCCCCAGGATCGACAGCAGCGTGGTCTTGCCGCAGCCGGACGGACCCGCGATCGACACGAACTCGCCGCTGTTGATGTTCAGCGTGATGCCCGCCAGCGCGTGCGTCTCCACCTCCTCAGTGTAGAACACCTTGCTCAGACCGTTCAGCTCGATGAGCGGCTTGCCTGGAGTCTCCATCCCTGCCTCCCTGGGTTCAACGACGGCGGAGCTTCACCCGGTCGAAACCATCCCACTGCGCCATGTCCGATAGAATCACCACGTCACCCGGGGCGAGGCCTTCCTTCACCTCGATCTCCTGCACCGAGCTGGCGCCCAACCGCACGGTCACCCGATCGGCATACTCCCCGTCCGGGGTGATCTTGAACACGGTGATCTGCGAGTTGGCCTGGCCGTACGTCGGGCGGCCCATGTAGAGCACGTCATTGAGTCGCTCGATGACGACGTTGCCGTCCACCGACAGGTCGGGGCGCGCGCTCGGCGGCAGGTCGAGGGGGAGCGCCACGTCGATCGTGATCGTCCCCGCCCGCACCGCCGGGTCGATGCGCACCACGCGGCCGATGATGGTGTCGCTGCGGGTGTCGATGAACGCCTGCTGCCCGACCAGGATCTCCTGCGCCTGCGTCTGCGGGATGCGGATCTCGGCCTTGAGCCGGCCGGGCACCACGCTGCGCGCGAGCTGCTGCCCGGAGAGGACGTACATCCCCTCCTGGAGCGGCGTCTCCAGCGGCGCGAGCACTCCCGCCGAGGGCGCCCTCACCTCGAGCGAGCGCAGCCGGTCCTGGTTGAACGCGACCGTCTCTTGCAGGCGGCTCACCTGGTCCTGCTGCGCCTGGATCTGCTCGTCCTTGGTCGAGTCCATCACGTCGAGGCGCTGCTTCTCGAGGCCGACCCGGATCTCCATCTCGGTCACCTGATCGCGGGTGCGCTCGAGCTCGGAGCGCGCCACCAGGTCCGGGTTGGTCTCGAACAGCCTGCGGTTGGTCTCGAACTCGCGGCGCGCGTTGGCGAGCATCGTCTGCAGCTGCGCGACCACCCCCTGCTGGGCCAGTCGCGAGGTCTGCAGGTTGGCCGACAGCTGGGTGAGCTGTGAGCGCGCGTCGGACAGCGATGTCTGCGCCTGCAGCAGCTGCATGTCCACGTCGGGGTTGCTCATGCGCAGGATCAGGTCGCCGGCTTTCACCTCGACGCCGGGGAGCAGGCGGATCTCCTCGATGCGGCCGTTGGTGACCGCGGTGAGGAGGCGCGCCTGCTCGGGCACCAGCGTGCCGGGCCCGCGTACCTGCCGCACCAGCGGCCCGCGCACGACCGTATCGGGCCAGATGGTGGCGTAGTCCACGGTCGGCACCGCGGTCGGGAGGCTCCGCAGCGCGCCCGTCACCAGAATCAGGCCGACCACGACGCTGCTGGCGATGATGATGCGTTTGCGCTTCTGGGGCTTCGGATCGCGTTTGATGTCCAATTGTCCCTATGCCGTCAGGAAGCGGGCCGGAGGCGCACTCCGCTGGCGCCCTCCAGGATCGCGAGATTGATCTGAAAATCGTACAGCGCGTTCAGGTAGTCGCGCTCGGCGGTCTGCACCGAGGTCTGCGCGTCGAGCAGCTCGATGATGTTGGCCGCGCCGAGCGCGTAGCGCTGGCGCGCGAGCGTGAGCTGCTCCTCCGCGAGCTGCCGGTTGCCCTGCTCCAGACCGATCAGCTGGTACTGCGTCGTCAGGTTGTCGTAGGCCTGGGTGACGGCGGTGCGCAGGCGCAGCTCCTCGGCGCGACGGGCCTCGCTGGCATCCTTCGCGCTCGCCGCGGCCTGCTCGATCTGCCGTTGCGTGGCGAAGCCGTTGAACACCGGCACCGACACGGTCAGCGACAGCAACAGCGGGTTCTTGGTGAAATCGAACGGAAACACCTCGCTGCCCTGCACGACGGCGAGCCGCTGGGCATCGCTGAGCGCATACTGGCCGCAGCTCTTGGGATACCCCGCGAGCGGCCGCGACAGCCCCGCCGACACCGCGTTCAAGAATTCGCAGCTGTCGCGCTGGTTCGACACCCCCTGCTCGGCCTGTGTGACCAGGTAGTCCTTATCCAGCGCCTCCACGGCGTTGCCGCGGAGTCCGGTGCTCAGGTTCAGCGACGGGAAGTAGCCGCTGCGCGCCTGACGCAGCGTCGCCCGTCCCGCCGACTCCCGCGCCTGCGCCGCCAGCAGCGACGGATGCGCACTGAGCGCCTGGGCGAGCAGATCGTCGAGCGTGAAGGCGGGCGCGAACGGCTCGGCGCCGGTCACCAGCTCGACCTCCGCGATCTCGACTCCTAGCTGCTGGGTGAGGCGGAGCTTCTCGGCACGGTAGCCCCGCTCCGCCTGGATCAGTGCCACCTCGGCGCGGCCACGCTCGACCTGGGCCTTCTTGGCGTCCACCATGGCGACCGCTCCGGCCTCTGCGCGCACGGTGGCGAGCGACAGGTTCTGCTGCGCCCGATCGAGCTGGCGGCGCGCGACGTCCACGACGTCCCGCCCGCGCAGCGCGGCCATGTACTGGAGGGTGACCGCCGCTTCCAGGTCGAACTCGGCGGACCGGATGCGCGCCTGCGTGGCCTCGCGGCCGGCGCGCGCCGACGACACGGCGAACATGGTGCCGCCGTCCAGGTTCCAGTTCAGGCTGAGCCCGTAGTTCGAGAACACATAGTCGGTGGTGGCGGACCCGAAGTCGATGGTGCCGATGCGCTGGGAGCCGGGCTCCTGGTAGGTCATGCCCGCGCTCGCGTTGACCGTCGGTAGGAACGACGCGTACGCCTCCCGCACCTGCCAATCGGAAACCTCCTGATCGTTGCGGATGCTCAGGAAGCCGGGGTTGTTGCGCTTCGCCAGCCCCACCGCGTCGGCGAGGCTGAGCGTGCGGGGCGCGTCCTGGCCGATCAGCCCGGAGGCCGCGAGGGCGAGCAGCACCAGCGCCGCCGCGAGCACACCGGCGATCCGGTGGGCGTGGGGGTGCGCCAAAGCATGAACGTGTGCGCGTGACATCTCTGTCCTGGGGTCAGACCTGGGAATTGCGTGAACCAAGGGCCCTCATATGGAAGGGTCGTGCCAGGTCGGGTCTTAGTATTCAAGTAATTATGGGATCAACACTTAGGCCACGGCGTCCGATCCGGGTCCGCATCCTTGAATCGGCCGTACACGGGACCGCCCGTCCCACATGCGGACACCGGGGCTAACCCCGGTCAGGGCGCGGACATCTGCGCCCGAGCCGCCAGCCAGCGCTGGCGGAAGGCCCGCTCGGCATCGCCCAACCGGCCACCGGCGAGCACCTCTTCGGGGGTCGCGGTCAGGGTCGGGCTGGCGGTGAGCGTGACCGCGGCGCCACGGGTGGAGCCGCGGGACGTCCACTCCCTCGTAGCGGATAGGCGACTGCGCCGCGGCCGCGGCCGCGAGCGCGAGCGCGAGCGACGCGAACAGGGAGGCGAGGGAGCTCTTCACGCCACACTCCTGGACGCTGAAATGACGGAGATCCAAGCTATGCCCGCCGCGCGCGCGTCCGCTATGTTCCGCGCCGTGACCACCCGCACCGATCTTTCCATCGACGTGCTCGAGCGACGGCTCGGCGCCGACCGCATCGAACGGGGCGTCTCGCTCGCGCCCATGACGACCTTCCGCATCGGCGGGCCGGCGGACTTTCTCTTCCGTGCGCGTACCCCGGACGAGCTCGCCGAGGCGGTGACGGTCGCGCGCGAAGAGGGGCTGCCCTACGTCCTGCTCGGCAAGGGCGCGAACATCCTGGTCGGCGACCGCGGGGTACGCGGCCTCGTCATCAAGAGCGAGGGGCGCGGGATCGACTTCCTAGACGAGACGCGAGTGCGCGCGGGCGCCGGCGTCGAGACCTATATCGACCTGATCGACGCGACGGTCTCGCGCGGGCTGGGCGGGCTGCACCACTACGTCGGCATCCCGTCCACGGTGGGCGGCGCGGTGTGGCAGAACCTTCATTTCCTCTCCCCCGCCCCAGAGCGCGCGCGCACCTGCTTCATCGCCGAGGTGGTGGACGGCGCCGATATCCTCACCGAGGAAGGCGAGCGGAAGCGCGTCGACCTGGACTACTTCCGCTTCGGCTACGACTACTCGATCCTGCACGACTGCGCCGACGTGGTGCTCTCGGTCGACTTCCGGCTGGAGCCGGCGCCCGAGCAGGAGCTCCGCCGCGTGATGCGGGAGAATCTGGAGTGGCGCGACGAGCGCCATCCCGACATGGGCCTCTATCCATCGGCGGGCTCGATTTTTCGCAAGATCGCGGACGTCGGCGCGGGTCGCTTGATCGATCAGTGCGGGCTCAAGGGCCGCATCCACGAGAGCGGGCGCGCGATGATCTTCCACCGCCACGCCAACATCATCGTCAACCTGGGCGGCGCGCGCGCTGCCGATGTGCGCGCGCTGATCGAGCTGGCCCAGGAAACCGTGCGCCGCGAACTGGGCTACGAGCTGGTCCCCGAGATCGGGATGATCGGCGAGTTCTAGCTCCTGCTCGGCCTCAGCCGATCACCGCGAGCCCCCACCACGCGAGCACCCCCAGGTGCACCGCCACGAACGCGCGTAGCGTCCAGCGTGCGGTGGTGGGCAGCTCCATGCCCAGGTTCCTGATCGTCAGTGCGAGGGGAAGCACGCTCAGCCAAGCGATCCACGGCCCGACCGAGGCGGCCAGCGCGGGGACCGGGTCGAGCAGCGACGACGGTCCCTCGAGCGCGCCCATCGCCCGCAGGGCGCCGCGCACCAGCACCGGCCACAGGACGAGGAGGGTGGGCCCCGCCAGCACCGCGTTCAGGAAGAAGAGGCTTCCCGCGCGCGTCTCGACGAACGTCTCCGTCCCCTCGGCGTCCAGCGGCGGGTGGCCACTCGCGGTCATGGGAAGGCGAACGGTGGAGCAGCGTCGGCCAGCGTGGGGAGTGCGCGGTCCCGCGCCGAGAGAGTCGGCGCCGCGACTGGCCACTCGACGCCGATCTCCGGGTCGTCCCACCGCACCCCGCGATCGAGCGCCGCGTCGTACTCGGCGGTGACCTTGTAGGTGAAGTCGGCGGTCTCGGACAGCACCAGGTAGCCGTGCGCGAACCCGGGCGGGATCCAGAGCATGTGGCCCGCGTCGCCGGACAAACGCACGCCGGCCCACCGGCCGAATCCGGGCGAACCGCGCCGCAGGTCCACCGCGACATCGAACACCTCGCCCTGCACGATGCGAATCAGCTTGCCCTGCGCCCGCGGAGGCAGCTGGTAGTGGAGGCCGCGCAGCACCCCCCGGCCCGAGCGGGCGTGGTTTTCCTGCACGAACGGCCCCGGGATTCCGGCGTCCCGGAAGGCCGTCGCGCGAAAGGTCTCGGCGAAGAAGCCGCGCGCGTCGCCGCGCCGCGTCTCCTCGACGAGGACGAGGCCCGGAAGCTCGAGCGGAGTGAATTGGAACGACATGGCGCGGAAGGTGGCCTCAGTGTCCGGCGAGCACCAGCCTCCTCAGCTCGCCGCCGAAGCGGCGACGGATGCGGGCCAGCAGAAAGAGCGCGACGGCGGCGAGCCCGACCACCAGCCCCCACCACAGACCCACCGGGCCGGCGCCCATGTAGAAGCCGAGCCACAGCGAGATCGGCATGCCGAAGATCCAGAAGCCGAGCACGTTGACGAGCATCGGCGCGCGCGTGTCGCCGACCCCGCGCAGGACCGCGATCGCCACCACCTGGAGGCCGTCGAACACCTGGAACACCCCCGCCAGCGGCAGCAGGCTGACCGCCACCGCGAGCACCTCGGCGTCGCGCGAGTAGATCCGAGCGAGGGCGCCGGGCGCGGTCAGGAAGGCGAGCGCGGTGACCGACATGAAGAGGCCGGCGGCGAGCAACCCCGCGCCCGCCGCGCGCCGCGCCGCGGCGGGATCCTCGCGACCCACCGCGCGCCCCACCAGCACCGCGGCGGCCTGGGCGATCCCGAGCGGAACCATGAACGTGAGCGACGACAGGTTGAGCGCGACATGGTGCCCGGCCATGGCGCCCGTGCCGAGCCACCCCATCAGCACGCCGATGGCGGCGAAGGCGCCGAACTCGAGGCTGAACTGCACCCCGATCGGGAGTCCGAGCGCGAGCATGGCGCGCAGCGGCACCCAGGCGGCCGCCCCCGGCCGCGGCGGCCACAGGTAGATGCGCGTGAGCGGCCAGGAAAGACCCAGCAGCACGAGCGCCATCACCCAGCGCGCGAGCGTGGACGCCCAGCCCGACCCCACCGCCCCCAGCTCGGGCAGCCCCGCGTAGCCGTAGATGAGCGCCCAGTTGAGGGCCAGGTTGGCGACGTTGCCCACCACCACCGCCCACACGATCGGCGCCACCCGCCCCATCGCCTGGAGCGTCTGGCGCAGCACGATGAACGCGAAGAACGGCACCACGCCCGGGATCGACGCGAGGACGTACGCGCGCGCCACCGGGAGCACCTCGGGGGGCTGGCGGAGCAACCGCAGCACGGGCCCGGCGAGCGCCATCGCCAGCGACGAGACCACGGCGAGCCCCAGCGCGAGCACGAGCGCGCGCTGCACCGAGCGGGCGACGGTGCTGTCGTCCCCGGCCCCGAATGCCTGCGCGACCAGCGGGTCGAGCGCGTACAGGATCCCCATCCCGAAGAGCGCGCACGCGAAAAAATAGAGGTTGCCGAGCGCGACCGCGGCGAGGTCCCGAGGCGAGACGTGGCCCACCATGACGGTGTCCACGACCCCCATGAGCATGATCCCCACCTGCACCACCACCACGGGGAGGGCGAGGGTGAACAGCTCGCGTACATCCGGCCGCCGCGGCCGAAAGGCCCCCAGGGGGGCTACAAATCTCTCTTCGTCAATCACTTACAATCTCGCGAAACGGGCCCCCGTGGAACGGGCATTGCAATGTAGGAGTGCGGCGGGCGCACAGGAATCGTGTGCCCCCGATCGATCTTCGTCCCCCGGGACCCGCTGGAGACCGCAGAATCATGCGCGCTTGGCCCAAAGCTTTCCGAGCCGTCCACCTGATCGCCGCGGCGGCCGTGATGACGGCGGCGTGCGCCCGTGCCCCCGAAGACGCGGACCGGCATTCGCCCAACCCCCGCATCCGCATCCTGCTCACCCGGTCCACCGAGCCCGTGCTCGCGCTCGCCACCGGCGATACGGTGCACATGGGCGACGAAATGAAGGCGTTCTACAAGAAGCGCTTCTACCGCGCCGCGTGGACCAGCAGGAAGGGCATCCTCCCGCGCGGGCAGACGCTGGTGGCCGCGCTCCGCGCCGCGGACGAAGAGGGACTCGACCCCGCCTACTACCACGGTGAGAATGTCCACGCGCTGATCGAGCAGGCGAAGGCCGACCTGGACCAGGACCTCCCGGTGGGCGATCTGCTGGGGAATCTGGATCTGCTGCTGACCGAGTCGTTCCTGCGCTACGCGACCGACATCCGCCGCGGCACCATCGACCCGAGCGCCGAGGGCCTCGACTGGAAGGTGCCGCAGGAGGACGACACCAACACCGGGTTCCTGATCGCGCTGCTCAAGGACGACGACTTCGAGAAAGCGCTGGCCGGTCTCCGCCCCGATGTGCCGTTCTACAACGGCCTGCGCGAGGGGCTGGTGCGGTACCGCAAAGTCGCCGACGCCGGCGGCTGGCCCAGCGTGGCCGAGGCCCCCCCCCTGGAAGAGGGCGACCGCGGCGCGCGGGTGGCTCAGCTGCGCGCCCGCCTGGTCGCCGAGGGCGACCCGGTGGAGGCGCCCCTGGCTGAGGGCGCCGCCGCTCCCGACGTCTACGACACGCGGCTGGCGGAGGCGGTCGAGCATTTCCAGGATCGCCACGGGCTCGCCGACGATGGCGCCGCGGGCGAGGGCACCCTCGTGGCCATGAACGTTCCGGTGGAGGACCGGTTGCGCTCGATCCGCCTCAACCTCGACCGCTGGCGCTGGCTGCCGCGCGAGTTCGGCAACCATTACATCATGGTCAACGTGGCCGGCTTCGAGATGGCGGTGATGAAGGACGACCAGAAGGTGCTGGGCATGCGGGTGGTGGTGGGCAAGACCGGGAACGAGACCCCGATCTTCCGCGACACGCTCGAGAACATCGTGGTGAACCCGTACTGGAACGTGCCCACCAGCATCGCCCGGGAGGAGATCCTGCCCGCGATCGCGCGCGATCCGGGCTACCTCGCCAAGAACAACATGGAGATGGTGGGGGGCGGGGCAACGCGCTGGGCGAGGTCAAGTTCATCTTCCCCAACGAGTACGACGTGTACCTGCACGACACGCCCGCCGGCGCGCTCTTCAGCCGGGCCAGCCGCGCGTTCAGCCACGGCTGCATCCGGCTCGAGAAGCCGCGCGACCTGGCGTACTATCTATTCGAGAACGCGGCCGGGTTGACGAGCGGGGACTACGACCGATTGGTGGGCGGCAGCGAGAAGTGGGTGAAGCTGAAGGAGAAGCTGCCGGTCTACATCCTCTACTTCACCGCCTGGCCCGGCGACGACGGCAGCATCCGCTTCTACAACGACATCTACCGCCGCGACGCGCGCGTTGAGCAGGTGGCCCTGGCGACGCCGGCGCGCTGACTCAGACCCGCGGGCGCCTTGCCCCCCCTCCCCGGCCGCCGGACTTTCCGCGCATGAGCGATCCAGCAGGCCCCGGCCACCGTCTCCTCCGTCTCTGGGAACGGCTGGGGCGGGTTCCGGGCGGCGCGCGCATCTTCTCGATCACGCTGGGACGAGCGGTCCCTTACACCGGGACGATGGGCGCGCGCGTGGTGACGCTCGAGCCCGGACGGGCGGTGGTGGCACTCGCCGACCGGCGGCGGGTGCGCAACCACCTGGGCAGCGTGCACGCGGTGGCGCTCGTGAACCTCGGGGAGCTCGCGACCGGTCTGTCCGTGCTCACCGCGCTCCCGGTCGGCCTCCGCGGCATCGTCACCGGCCTCTCGGCCGAGTACCTGCGCAAAGCGCGCGGAC
>CAXNGW010000020.1:0-17541 GCA_964201975.1 Longimicrobiales bacterium
GCCGCGCGATCCGGGCTCGGCGGACGCGGTGCTCGCGGCGTGCGCGCGGCTCGCCGCGCAGGGACGCTTCGCGCGCGTAGCGCCGGCGTTCATCGATCAGGAGCCGGGCATCGCGGACGCGCTCGCCGGCGCGCGCGAGCCGCTGGTGCTGCTGGTGCCCTTCCTGGTGGCGGCGGGATGGCACGGCGGGACCACCGTACCGCGCGACCTCGAGCGGGAAGGGGCAGCGAGCGGCCGCGCCGTGATCTACGCCGAGCCGGTCGGTACCCACCCCGGGATCGTCGACGCCGCCGCGTCGCTTCTGCTCGAGGCGGAGCGGACGCTCGAGCCGGGGAGCCGAGTGAGCTCACCGCTCGCGCTCATGGAGGCCGCACTCGTCGACAGGCTCGCCGGGCGCGGCGCCGTCGTTCTGCTGCAGGTGGCGATCCGCCCGGACGGGTCCGCGTTCGAGCTCCGTCACGTCGAGGACGGGGGCCGCCCCACCGCCGCGCTGAAGGCGGTCGCGGGCACCGAGGCTCTCGAGCTGCGCGCGCGCCGGACCGACGACGGCCGCCACCGGCCGCTCCGCACCGCCGCTGACCTACCGCGGGGGTGGCGCTTCCGCGCGGAGGGTCCGCGCGCGCTCGTCGAGGCGCTGATCGCTCTCTACGGGCCCGCGCTCGCGCATTGGCACCGGGCCGAGACCGACCGCGTGGAGGTGGCAAGCTTCCGCGCCCGGGCGGCCGGCCAGAGCGGGATGTACGCGCGGCTCGCCGGGGTGGAGCGAGGGACGGTCGAGGACGCGGTCGAGGGGGTGTGCGACGGGCTTCCCTGCCTGCGCGACCGTCTCTGGCCCATCGACGCGACGGCTGTGCCGCCCGTCCGGGGCGGTGCCGAGGGCTCGCCGGAGCGACTCCCTGTCTCCTGCCCCACCCCCTGCCCCATGTTGCTCACCGCGGTGCTGGAGCGTGCGGGCGGAGCCGATCCGGACGCCCAAGCGAACGTCGGAGTTGACGACCTCGGCGCGCGGGGCTAGCCTCTGATTGAGCCCGGCCTCCTCAGGGGGCCGGGCTCTTTTGATTCAGCTCCCAGAGGGGATACGAATGGCGTACATCATCGCGCAGCCCTGCATCGGGACGAAGGACGCCAGCTGCGTCTCGGTCTGCCCCGTGGACTGCATCTACGAGGGCGAGGACATGTACTACATCCATCCCGATGAGTGCATCGACTGCGGCGCGTGCGAACCCGAGTGCCCGGTCACCGCGATCTTCCCCGACACCGACGTGCCGCCCGAGTGGACGTCGTTCATCGAAAAGAACCGCGTGCACTTCGAGAAGTGACGGGGGCGACCCTCAGCGGTTGAGTGAAGTCGCGTCGCCGGTCGCGTCCACGCGGATCGAGCGGCCTGCGACCGAGACCGAGTCCACGTCGAGGCGGAACGGCAGGTCGCTCAGGTCCACGATTGGATTGATGAGCTGGGAGATGCGCCGCGCGATCGTCTCCCCGAGGCGAAGGCCGACCGCGTTCACGTCGGCGCCCTCGTATTCCAGCCACGGCCCCTTCCCCGTCAGCCGTCCCGACACCTCCACGCTCGCGCCCGGCAGCAACGAGATGCCCGGCAGCTCCGGCCGCATGCGGATGAACGCGCTGTCCGGAGCCTGCACGGTGACGGTCGCGCTCCGGATCCCGTCCTGGCGCTCGAGGAAGTCCCCGAGATCCGCGGTGGTGATCCACGCGGTCGCGCGCACGCTGTCGGCGCGCTCGAGGCGCCGGTTGTGGCGGTCGTAGCGGATGCCGTGCAGATCGAGATCGATGCGGTCGATCACGGGACCGTGCTCCAGGCGCACCCGGTAGCCGATGGCGTGAACGCGGTCCGCGCCGCTCGCGTCGGAGCGCACTCCCTGCACGTCGACGTCGTAGCGGTCGGCCGGGCCGAGCACGCTGGGAAGCTCGCGCTCGAGGCGCGCCTCGGCGCGCTCGTCGGTGGCACCGCAGGCGGCGACGACGGTCGCCGCGAACAGCGTTAGAGCGCGCAAACGGGGCGAGCGACAGCGGCGGATCGGGTCGGATTCCATATCCCCCGAGAGGGCAAGATCCGCGCCCCCGACGGCCGCCGCTGGCCGCCCGGACCGCGGGGAACGTTGCTTGCGGGCCCGGGGAGCCTGAATCCATCCCTCGTGCCCCCGAGGCCACCATCGCCACCGGACCGCGCGCCCGAGGCCGACGGCGGCGAGCCCCTGCGCGGCGGCACGCTCAAGCTGATCGGCACCTCGGACGTGGACCACCTGAGCCCATGCTCCGCGTACACGCTGCCCGCCTTCACCCTCCTGCGGATCGACGCCACCTCGGTGCAGCAGCAGCTCGAGGCGGGCACGGCCGACCTCGCGTGGGACGTGGGCCCCTCCACCGTACAGCTCGCGATCCTGAACGAGGCAAGGGATCCCGGCCTGATTTTGGCGCCGCCCGGCGATCACTGGTCGGTCGCCACGTACATGCCGATCTACAGCTCCTATCAGAGCGACGACGTGAACGGCGCCATCGACCGAGCGCTGGCGGCGGGATCGCAGGAGGACGCGCTCGCGGCCTGGCAGGAGGCCGCCACGCGCGTGATCGAGGACGCCGCGATCGTCCCCCTGACCGAGAGCAAGACGCCCATCTACCGATCGGCGCGGGTGCGGCACTGCGCGGTGAACGGCCTCAGCATGGCGTGCGACCCGACCGCGGTCTGGTTGGCCCGCTGATGGCCCCCTATCGTTCGCGATCCGACCCCCCAGCCTGGAGCGCGCCCATTCTCACGCCATCCCCCACCCGCCTACTGCGCGCGCTGGTGCTCGCCTTCGTACTTGCCCCCCTCGCGGCCTGCGGCGGCGGGGCGGATGACGGGGGCGGTGGGGGGGGCGGCGGCGATACCCCCGTGCGCGGCGGCACCCTCGATGTGATCGGCACCTCCGACGTCGATCACATGAGCACGTCGTCCGGCTACTACACGGTCTCGAACTCTCTCTTCCGCACGTTCACACGCCAGCTCGTATCGTACGCGCCGGTGCTCGACTGGGACGAGCACGTCAAGCTCCTGCCCGACCTGGCGACCGCGGTGCCGACGCGCGCGAACGGCGGCCTGTCCGAAGACGGCAAGGCCTACACCTTCCATCTGCGCACGGGGGTACGGTGGAATACGCAGCCGGCGCGCGAGTTCGTCGCGGCGGACATGGTCCGCGGAATGAAGATGCTGTGCAATCCGGTGAGCCCGGCCGGAGCGCCCACTTACTTCACCCAGACGATCGCCGGGATGCAGGAGTTCTGCGACGCGTTCGCGAAAGCGGACGGCACCGTGGAGGCGATCCGCGCGTTCGTGGACTCGCGCGAGGTCTCAGGAATCACCGCGCCAGACGACACGACGGTCGTGTTCTCGATGGTCCAGCCCACCCCCGACTTCCTCTATATCCTGGGGATGGGGTTCGCGTCGCCGATGCCGATCGAGTATCTCGACTATCTCCCCGACGGCGCCGACTTCCGCACCCACACGATCTCGATCGGCCCGTACCAGATCACCAATTACCTGGCCGCGCGCGAAATCAACCTGGGCCGTAACCCAGCGTGGGATCCAGCCACCGATCCGCTCCGGCCGGCGTACGTGGACAGCATCCACATCGTGCAGGGGATCAGCGAGCTATCGGTGCAGCAGCAGCTCCAGGCCGGCACCGCCGACCTGGCGTGGGACGTACTCGTCCCCAACGCCGACCTGCCGGCGCTGATCGCGGCCAAGGATCCGAACTACATCGCCGGCCCGCCGGGCGACAACTGGGCCGTCAACACGTACATGCCGATCAACTTCAGGAGCCCGAACGAGAACGGGGCCTTGAAGAAGCTCCAGGTGCGGCAGGCGCTCCAGTACGCGGTAGACCGCGCCGCGATCGTGCAGGGGTTCGGCGGACCCGACGTGGCGCGGCCGCTGCGTCAGACGGTGGTATCGACCGCGGCCGGCTTCCGCGACGGGTTCGACCCCTATCCCAGCCCCGGCGACCACGGCGACCCGGAGAAGGCGAAGCAGCTGCTCGCCAAGGCCGGCTACCCGAACGGGCTTACGCTCAAGCTTCTCTACCGCACTGCAGGGCGCGGGCCCGCGCAAGCGCAGACCGTACAGGCGAGCCTGGAGCGCGCCGGCATCAAGACCGAGCTGGTGCCGGCCACCGGCGCGGACTTCTACGCGAAATACCTGCAGAATCCCGAGAACGGCGAGCGCGGCGTGTGGGACCTCGCGATCGCCGGCTGGGTGCCGGACTGGTTCGGCAACAACGGCCGCTCGATGATCCAGGCGCTGTTCGACGGCCGCAGCGTGGGACCGAACAGCGTCAACTACGGCGCCTACCAGAGCGCCGAGGTGGACCGCCTGATCGACCGGGCGCTCACCGCGCTGTCCGAGGAGGAGTCGCTGGCCGCCTGGCGCGACGCAGCGACGAAGATCATGGAGGACGCCGGGTTCGTGCCGCTGACGGAGAGCAAGCAGACGATCTACCACTCTTCACGCACGCGGAACTGCGTGTTCCACAACCAGAGCTTCAACTGCGACTTCACCGCGGTGTGGCTTGACGGAAACCGCTGAGCCGGAACCCGCTGCGGCGGGCGGTCGCCTGCTCGAAGTGCAGGATCTGGTGGTGTCGTTCCCCACCCCCGACGGGGTCGTCGAAGCGGTGCGCGGGGTGTCGTTCGGGGTCGAGCGCGGGCGGACGCTGGCGATCGTCGGCGAATCCGGCTCGGGCAAGAGTGTCTCCACCCACGCGATCGTCGGTCTGATCCGCGGCGCCCGCGTGTCGGGCCGCGCTCTCTTCGAGGGCCGCGACCTGCTCGCTATGCCGGCCGACGACCTGCGCCGGGTCCGCGGCGCCGGCATCGGCATGATCTTCCAGAGCCCGCAGTCGAGCCTGCACCCGTACTACCGGGTCGGCTGGCAGCTCGAGGAGGCGATCCGCGCGCACGAGCGGGTGGAGAAGAAGGCCGCGCGCGCGCGCGCGATCGAGCTGCTGCGCCTGGTCGGCATCCCGCGCGCCGAGCGGCGCGTGGACGACTACCCGCATCAATTTTCGGGCGGCATGCTGCAGCGCACAATGATCGCGATCGCGGTCGCGCTCAACCCGCGGCTGCTGATCGCGGACGAGCCCACCACCGCGCTCGACGTCACGGTGCAGGCGCAGATCATCGACCTCATGCGGCGCCTGCAAGCGGAGTTCGGTACCGCCATCCTGATGATCACGCACGATCTCGGCGTGGTGGCGGGGATGGCCGACGAGATCGCGGTGATGTACGCCGGCCAGGTGATGGAGACCGCGCCCCGCCGGCCGCTTTACCGCCACTCCCACCACCCCTACACCGAGGGGCTGCTGCGCTCGCTCCCGCGCGCGGACGCGCCGCGCGCGCGCCTGACGCCGATCCGCGGACAGCCTCCCAGCCTGATCGGGCCGCCTCCGGGGTGCCCGTTCCAGGCGCGCTGCGACTACGTCATGGACCTATGCGTCGAGCGGCCGCCGCTGGCGCCGGTGCAGGGCGACCCCGGCCATCGCTCGGCGTGCTGGCTGCCGCCGGATCGGTGGGCCCAATGAGCGCGGGAGCGAATCCCGACGTGCTGGTACGGGTCGAAGGGCTGGTCAAGCATTTTCCGGTGAAGACCGGGGCGCTCTTCGGCGGCAGCGGCGAGGTCGTGCACGCGGTGGACGGGGTGGACCTCGAGATCCGCCGCGGCGAGACGCTCGGCCTGGTCGGGGAAACCGGGTGCGGCAAGTCCACCCTCGCGCGCTGCATCATCCGCCTGCTCGAGCCGACCTCCGGCCGCGTCGTCTTCGACGGCCAGGACATCGCAGGCGCGTCGGCTCGCGAGCTGCGCACCTTCCGCAGCCGCGCGCAGCTCGTCTTCCAGGACCCGTACGGGTCGCTCAACCCCCGCCGCCGAGTGGGCTCGATCATCGGCGACCCGTTCGAGATCCACGGCGTCGCCAAGGGCGGCGATCGCGTCGAGCGGGTCAAGGCGCTGATGCGGGTGGTGGGCCTCAACCCGGAGCACTACAACCGCTTTCCGGCCGAGTTCTCGGGCGGGCAAAGGCAGCGCATCGGCATCGCGCGCGCCATCGCGCTCCAGCCCTGCCTGGTGGTGTGCGACGAGCCGGTGTCGGCCCTCGACGTGTCGATCCGTGCCCAGATCCTCAACCTGCTCGGGGACCTGCAAGCGGAGTTCGGGCTCACCTACCTGTTCATCTCCCACGATCTGTCGGTGGTCGAGCACGTGAGCGACCGCGTCGCGGTGATGTATCTGGGCAAGATCGTGGAGGTCGCGCCCGCGGCAGACCTGTACGCGCACCCGCGCCACCCCTACACGGCGGCGCTGCTGTCCGCGGTGCCGGTCGCCGACCCCGACGTGGCCGACCGCCACCAGCGCACCATCCTCACCGGCGATCCGCCGTCGCCGCTCGACCCGCCGCGCGCGTGCCGCTTCCACCCGCGCTGCCCCAAGGCGCAGCCCGTCTGCGCCGAGCGCGAGCCCGCCCTGGAGCCGCGCCTCGGCGATGGCCCCGAGCACACCGCAGCGTGCCACTTCCCGGTCGCCGACGGCGAGCTGCTGCCGACCGCGCCGGCGCTGGCGGGGGAGCCATGGCCGAGCCGACCGTAGCCGCTCGCGCGATCGAAGGGCGGGGGCCCTGGCGGCTCGTCTACGAGCGGCTGCGCCGCGACCCCGCGGCGGTCGTTTCGGCCCTCACGATCGTCGCCATCGTGCTGATCGCGCTCGCCGCCCCGCTCATCGCGAGCGCGGTCGGGCACACCCCGAGCACACAGTACCGCGACATCGGCCTGTCGCCCGCGGGCATCCCCGTGGGGCCCAATGGCACCTTCTGGTTCGGCACCGACTCGCTCGGCCGCGACGTCTTCATCCGCGTCGTGTACGGGACCCGCATCTCGCTGCTGGCCGGGGTGGTATCGAGCGTGCTCGCGGTGCTGGTCGGGGTCGTGATCGGCCTCGCCGCGGGCTACTTCGGCGGTGTGGTGGACACCGTCCTCTCGCGCATCATGGACGTCGTCCTGTCGCTCCCCTTCCTGGTGTTCGCGATCGCGCTCGTGTCGGTGGCGGGGCCGAGCTTGACCATCTCGATCGGGGTGATCGCGTTCTTCAGCTGGGCGTCGGTCGGGCGCATCGTGCGCGGGCAAACGCTGTCGCTCAAGGAGACCGAGTACGTCGAGGCAGCCCGGTCGCTGGGCGCGGGCGACCTGCGCATCATGTTCGTCGAGATCCTCCCCAACGTGCTGGCGCCGGTCATCGTGTACGCGACCTTGCTCATCCCGGGCGCGATCGTGTTCGAGGCGACGCTCTCGTTCCTCGGGCTGGGGGTGATCCCGCCCACGCCCACGTGGGGCAACATGCTGTCCGACTCGATCGCGTTCTACCGGGTGGCGTGGTGGTTCGTGGTCTTCCCCGGCGCGGCGCTCCTCGTCACTACGCTCGCCTTCAACCTGCTGGGCGACAGCGTGCGCGACGCGGTCAACCCGCACCGCGGCGTCGGGAGGGAGAGCAAATGATCCGCCTGCTCGCCCGCCGCCTCGCGTTCGCCCTCCTGGTGATGTGGGTGGTCGCCACGGGCGTGTTCGCGCTCTACTTCGTCGCGCCCAACAACGTGGCGCGCACGATCGCGGGCAGGCAGGCGACCGAGCAGACCGTCGAGCTGGTGCGGCGGCGCCTCGGCCTCGACCAGCCGATCCCCGTGCAATACGTCCGTTTCCTGGGCCGGCTCGCGCGCGGCGACCTGGGCTACTCGTTCGTGAACTCGCAGCCCGTCAGCGAGGTCATCCGCCGCGACTTGCCGGTCACCGCATCGCTGGCGCTCGGCGCGGCGATCATCTGGCTCGCGATCGGGATCGGCGCCGGCTCGCTCGCGGCGACCCGCCCGGGCTCGGCGGCGGATCGCGTGGTCACCGGGGCGAGCCTCTTCTTTTACTCGATGCCGACGTTCCTGCTGGGCCAGATCTTCCTGCTGCTGCTGTTCTATCGGCTCACGGTGGCCGGCTATCCGATCTTCCCGCCCAGCGGCTACGTCCCGCTGACCGAGGATCCCGCGCAGTGGGCACGCCATCTGATCCTGCCCTGGCTCACGCTCGCGCTCGTGACGGCGGCCACCTACGCGCGGCTCACACGCGGAGCCATGCTCGACGTGCTGGGGGAGGACTACATCCGCACCGCGCGCGCCAAGGGGATCTCGGAGGGGCGAATCACCTACCGCCATGCGCTCCGGAGCGCCATCGCGCCGGTGATCACCCAGTTCGGCATCGACGTGGGAATCCTGCTCGGCGGCGCGGTGGTGACCGAGCAGGTGTTCGGGCTGCCCGGCCTCGGCCGCGAGGCGGTGCAGGCGATCACCACAGAGGACCTGCCCGTGATCATGGGCATCGCGCTGCTCGCGTCGCTGTTCGTGGTCGTCGCGAGCATCGTGGTGGATCTGTGCTACGCGCTGGTGGATCCGCGGGTGCGGGTGCGGTAGGGGCCCGGCCGGGCTTCCTGGAGGGCATCGAGCGTGCTCAATGATGTGCGCTCCAGCGTTGCGAAGCGCTCGTCGTCCAGGCATGCGGCTGGACTCCCCTGTCGCGGTTGCTCTGAAGAAGCGCCTCCACTGGATGCTCGGACAGCGCGGGCGGCTGCCATCCGCCCTCGAAGTACGTCTCGCCGCGAGGGTTGATGAAAGCCGGCCGGCCCTCTCCCCACCATTGGACCCTCCATCCGCCCTCGTGGGCCAGCCGGTGATGGAACTGGCACAGCAGCAGGCAGCCGTCCAGACTCGTTTCACCCCCGTCGGCCCAATGCTCCACGTGGTGCGCGTCGGTGAAGCGGCACCCGCAGCCCGGGAACCGGCAGCCTCGGTCGCGCACCTCGAGGGCACGACGGAGCGCGGGCGAGATGGTGCGCGTCTTTCGCCCCACGTCGAGAATCGAGCCGTTCCGGCCGTGCAGCACGCGGACCACGCTCGCGTCGCACGCGAGCCGGCGCGCGCTTTCAGCTGAAAGTCGCGTCCCGTCCTCCAGCTCGGAGCGTCCCGGCTCACGCGCGGCCGACAAGGTTTCTTCGTCCACGTGGAGGACCACCTGGTAACGCTGCGCGCGGGTGCCGCTGAGGGGAGCCTCGGACGCGCGGTCGCGAGATTCGTCGCCTGCCATTTCCTGGGCCGCGCCCGCGCTCCCGCCAAACCCGGCAGCGAGCGCCCTCTCGGCCAGCAACCCCACCGCATCCGCCCGGCGCTGAGCCACCTCCCGCTCTGCGTCGCTCGGGCGACCGGGGACCCGCCTCTCGCGGAACTGAGCGTCACTCGCGGCCTCCACCGCGCGCATCAGGAGCGCTCCCACCTCCGGCGTGAGACGGCCCCTCACCACGTACATCCCCTCGTCGTCCGGAAACACGGAGAACGACCGCGCGGCGTGGCATTCCCGCTCCCGCTCCGCCTCATCCAGGCGGCTCCCCTTCCTCCAGGCGCGCACCATCTTCTCGAGCTGCGCCGTGGTGGCGCCCCGCGCGTGATCGAGCAGCTCGGCCTCATTCTCCGGCGTGGCCACGCGGGCCAGCGCGCGGACCTGAGAGAACGACAGCTCCCCCTTCCCCATCGCGGCGCTGATCAGCGGCAGCCGGATCAACGCGTGCGCCGCCCGCATCTTGGCCTGCGCCGTGCCCATGTCGAGACCCGTGCGGACTGTGAGCCAATGCGCGCAGTCCCGCTGTCCGGAGGGCTCCCAGCCGCGCAGTCGGTCGAACTCGGCGATCAGGAGCAGGAAGCGGTGGGTGGCCGCATGGATCTCCGCGGCCAGGGTGGCGATCTCGTCGCCCAGATCTTCGATGACATCCGCGCTCGTCGGAGCGTCCGCGTCCGCATCGGCCACGAGCGTTGGGCGTGGGCCGGCCGGGTAGGGTAGTTCAGCGACTTCTCGGAGCACGAGCGCGGCGTATCCCATCGAACCGTTCCCATCTGGATGACTGACAAGAATTTATCTCCAAATATATGGGTCGTTTGGGGAGCTCCTGGGCAGCCCAGCAACCTCACAATGGGCCCGCGGAGGGGAGGAATGTGTGGACATCCCGGGGGAGCCGATCCAGAGCGAAGCGGAGCCTCTGTATGACGATTTGAGAGACCCGAGTCGGACCCGGCGCAGCGCGTTCCAGAAAAACCTGTCAATGGTCGAATGGGACGCTCCGGCGATGAACACGGCCTCCAGGGGAACCGATCCCCGAGAGGCCGTCGTCGCCTCGCGCGGCGGGTAAGAGTCCGTCAGTGCGCGAGCGGGTTCGGCCGCACCTGGATGTGGATCACGAGCGGCTTCGTCCCGCGGCTCCCCTCCATGTGCCAGGCCACACGGTCGCCGCTGGTGGCCCGCATCCCCCGCCCCTTCCACCCCGCGTTCGGATCGTCGATGCGCGCGTCCAGCCCCAGCAACGCACGAGATGCGGATTTTGACAGGGCCGCTTGCACTTATCCGCGCCCGCGCACGGATCATGTAGTGGGTCCGGTTGACCTCACCCAACAACCTTGAGAGGACTCCAATGCCAGACCGGAAGCCCAACCACCGGCAGAACGAGCAGCGCCAGCCGAAGAACCCGGCCAACGACCAAAATCAGAAGGACCAGAACCAGCAGGCCGCAAAGAACCAGACCAAGCAGCAAGGCCAGAAGGGACCCGCGCGCGAGCAGGCCCAGAAAAAGTAGAATCGGGCGGGCGTTCCCCGCGCCAAGGGAAACGTAGGAAAAAACGGCCAGCGCCCATGCATCGGGAGCTGGCCGTTTTTCTTGGTGCCGCAGTGCCTTACGTAGGTGCGCCGCCTTGGAATCGAACCAAGAACCTACTGATTAAGAGTCAGTTGCTCTGCCAATTGAGCTAGCGGCGCGTCCCGACCGCCGCGCGCCCGGGGGCGGGGCGGTCAAGGGCTAAAGCTACGGGGTGCGGGGGAGGGGTCAACCCCAAACAGATCCTCATGGCGCTCGCCTGCGCCGGCGAGCATTAGTACGCACGCCAGCCCGCCGCCACCCGGAGGAACCGTGGGATGGTACGCCCCCAGATCCACCCTCGCAGTGATCCTGCTGAGCATCGTCACGGTGCCTTCCGTCCAGGCGCAGGCGGATACGGCGCGCCTCACCCTCCTCGGACTCTAGGCAACCGTTGAGATCATCACGGATACCTGGGGCATTCCGCATATCTACGACTCGCCGAGCGGCAACTACAACATCTGGATCGGGACGTTCGAGTCGAGCAGCAGCCCGCTGCCCGAGGCGACGGTGTATTTCTCAGAGAAAGCACCGCTTTGGTAGGGGCGGCTCAGTACGCCGGAATGCCGGTGATCTCCTGACCGAGCACCAACGAATGGATGTCGTGGGTCCCCTCGTAGGTATAGACCGACTCCAGATTCGCCATGTGGCGCATGGAGTGGTACTCGACCAGGATGCCGTTGGCCCCCAGCAGGCGCCGCGCCTCGCGCGCCACGTCGCAGGCCATGTCGACGTTGGCGCGCTTGGCAAGGGAAACCTGCTGGGGGCTCATCGTTCCCCGATCCTTGAGTCGCCCGAGCTGTAAGCAGAGCAGCTGCCCCTGGGTGATGCCGGTGAGCATCTCGGCGAGCCGCACCTGCTGGATCTGCTTGCCGCCGATGGGGCCGTCGAACATCACCCGCTCGCGTGCGTAGCGGCGCGCTTCGTCGAAGCAGGCCATCGCCGCGCCCACCGCCCCCCACGCGATCCCGTAGCGGGCCTGCGTCAGGCACAGGAGCGGGCTCTTGAGGCCGGAGCTGCCGGGCAGGAGCGCCGACGCCGGCAGCGCCACGTCGTGCAGGTGCAGCTCGCTGGTGTCGGACGCGAGCAGCGACAGCTTCCCCTTCTGGTCGCGCGCCGAGAAGCCATCGGCGTCGGTGGGGACGAGGAAACCGCGGATCCCCTTGGCGTCGCCCGCGGCGCCGGCCTGCGCCCACACCACCGCGATGTCCGCCATCGAGCCGTTGGTGATCCACATCTTGGTGCCGTTCAGCACCCACCCGTCGGCACTCTCGCGCGCGGTGGTGATCATGCCACTGGGGTTGGATCCATAGTCGGGCTCGGTCAGGCCGAAACAGCCGACCTTGGCGCCGGTGGCGAGGCTCGGCAGCCACTCCCGCTTCTGCTCCTCGCTGCCGAACGCGTAGATCGGGTACATCACCAGTGCGCCCTGCACCGACGCGAACGAGCGGATGCCGCTGTCGCCGCGCTCCAGCTCCTGCATGATCAGCCCGTAGGCAACGTTGTTGAGCCCGGCGCAGCCGTACTCCTCAGGCAGATTCGCCCCCAGAATGCCCAGCTCGGCCAGCTCGGGGATGATCTCGGTGGGGAAGCGGCGCCCGATGTACGCGTCCTTGATGACCGGCATCAGGCGGTCTTCGACCCACGCGCGCACGGTGTCGCGCACCATCCGCTCCTCGTCGGAGAGGAGCGAGTCCATGTCGTAAAAGTCGACGCCCTCGAAAGTGCCAGCCATGGCTCTCCGCTCCGCTCAGGTGCGCGTCAGAGCGCGCGGCACACCGCGTCGGTGTACGCGCGCGTCCCCGCGGTGCCGCCCATGTCGCGCGTGCGCGCCTCGCCGGAGCGCACCACGCGGTCGATCGCCGTCCGGATCCGCTTCGCCACGGCCCCCTGCTCCAGGTGGTCGAGCATCATGCACGCGGACAGGAGCAAACCGGTGGGGTTGGCCACCCCCTGCCCCGCGATGTCGGGGGCGGAGCCGTGCACGGCCTCGAAAATGGACGCGCTGACGCCGATGTTGCCCGCGGGCGCGAAGCCGAGCCCCCCCACCAGCCCGGCCATCTCATCCGAGATGATGTCGCCGAACATGTTCTCCATCACGAGCACGTCGAACTTGTACGGGTCGAGCACGAGCATCATCGCGGTGGCGTCGATGATGCGATCCTCGAACTCGATGTCGGGGAACTGAGCGGCGACCTCCTTCCCCACGTCCAGGAACAGCCCCTGGGTGAACTTGAGGATGTTCGCCTTGTGGGCCAGGGTCACCTTTTTGCGGCCGTGCGCGCGCGCGTACTCGAACGCGTAGCGCACGATGCGCTCGGAGCCGAAGCGGGTGATGATCATCACCGACTCGGCGGCGGCCTTGGGATCGCCCTCCAGCCCGATGTAGTGCTCGACGCCGACGTAGAGCCCCTCGGTGTTCTCGCGGATCAGCACCAGGTCGATGTCCTCGTAGCGGCCGCCCGGCACGATCGTGCGCGCGGGGCGCACGTTGGCGTAAAGGTCGAACTCCTTGCGCAGCGCCACGTTGATCGAGCGGAAGCCGGTTCCGGACGGGGTCGTGAGCGGGCCCTTGAGCGCCACGCGCGTTTTCCGCACCGACTCGAGCGTCGCTTCGGGAAGGGGATCGTTCAGCCGCTCGAGCGCGGTGACGCCGGCGAGACGCTCCTCGTACTCCAGCTCGGAGCCGGCCGCCTCGAGGATCTCGAGCGTCGCGGTCGTCACCTCGGGACCGATTCCGTCGCCCGGAATCACCGTGATCAGCTTCTTCGCCACGTCTCTCTCCAGATCAGGCGCCCGGGGGGAACAGCCGCCGCGCCAGCGCGTCGGCGGTCGAAGCCAGAGCGCGCGGGCTGCCCCCGTCGCCGGGCTCGCCCTCCACCACCCCAAACCAGTAGACGCGCCCGCTCTCGGCGTCCACCAGCGCGACCGCCAGCTCCACCACGGCGGGACGCTCGGCGGTCGCGGCGCGGGCGCGGATCTCTACGGGGATGAGCGCCACCTTGCCCCCGGTGAGCGCGTTCAGCCGGCGCAGATAGGCGAAGATCGGATCGCCGATGCGGTTCACCTGCGTGCGCAGAAAGACGCCCACCGGCATGGCGTCCAGCGGCACGTCCAGCGATGGCGAGCGGGCCAGCAGGGCACGCAGCGAGTCGGGCATCAGCCAGCGCACGCCGCGGCCGCGCGCGCCCAGCGCGTCCACCAGCTCGGCGGTCGGGTCGCCCGCCACACCCTGCCGCAACTGCACCGGGAAGACCATCACCTGCACCCCGACCAGGTCGGGGATCGCACCCCGGCTGCCCCCCGGAGTCGGTGCGGTGCGCGCGCCGCACGCCGTGAGCAGCAGCGCGGCGGCCGCGAGCGCCACCCTCACTTGGGGTCGCCCTTGGGATCCGCATCCTTGTCGAGGTCGAGCGACGTCGAGTTGATGCAGTAGCGCAGGCCGGTCGGGTTGGGGCCGTCCGGAAAGACGTGACCGAGGTGCGCATCGCACGCGGCGCACTGCACCTCGGTGCGGCGCATGCCGTGGGCGCGGTCGTCCTCCTCGCGGACGTTCTCCCCCGTCACGGGCTGGTAGAAGCTCGGCCAGCCGCTGCCGGAGTCGTACTTGGTCTCGGACGAGAACAGGGGCATGCCGCACGCGCGGCACTTGTAGACCCCCTTCTCCTTCGCGTTCACGTACGCGCCGGTGAACGGCGGCTCGGTCCCCTTCTGCCGGATGATCTTGTACTCGGCCGGGGTGAGCTCCCGCTTCCACTCGTCGTCCGACTTGTCCACGCGCTTGGTCATGGCTCCTCCTGGGTCGCCCGGCGTACCCGGCGCGGCCGCCCGCGGGTCCCCGATTCGGCATTGACACGCCCACGCTCCGTCCCGCCCATTGCCCTTCCCCGCACGCCCCTGGTCCCGCCCCGGAGACTCCCATGATCCCGACCGGCTGCCGCCACTACCGCTGGGCCGACGTCCCGCTCGAGCCCGTCACCGACAAGCTCTCGCGCAAGCTCGTCACCGGCCAGCGCATGATGCTCGCCCATGTCCACTTGAAGCAGGGGTGCATCGTCCCCAAGCACTCCCACGAGAACGAGCAGATCACCTACATCCTCGAAGGGACGCTGCGCTTTTCCATCGGTGAGGATCTCGCCGAGGTGATCGACGTGCACGCGGGAGAGGTGCTGGTCATCCCCTCCAACGTGCCGCACCGCGCCGAGGCGCTCGAAGACACGCTCGACGTGGACATCTTCAGCCCGCCGCGCGCAGATTGGCTGGACGGCAGCGACGCATACCTGCGCCAGCCCGAAGCGAAGAAATAGCCCGATGGACCTCGGGCTGAAGGGCCGCGTCGCGCTGGACCTGTCGCGCACCGAGGAGGCCGAGCGGGTCGTCGCCACCGCGCTCGCCGAAAGGAGCCGGTGGAGACGCTCATCCTGTCGAACAGCGTGCGCGGCGCCGTGACGGACTTCGCGCGCTACGCGAAGCGGGTGCCGGCGGGGCGGGGCGGCCACCCCCGCGAGTTTCGTCGCGGTGGCCGCGTTCCTCGCCTCGGAGCGCCAGCGAAGCCGTTCGGTGTCAGCTAGGGCCCCGTTGCTGTGCTGACCCCCCCCGCGCCTCCGAAGGTGTAGACCGGGAGCTTCAGACTGATCAGGTCCTTGGCGGGAACCGGCAACTGCAGCCAGGTGCCGGCACGCAGGGTGCCGAATCCCCGCTTGTCATAGTAGAGACTCCCCTGGGTGATGAGAGGGAGCATGATCTGCTTCTCCCAAGCGAGGGTCTCGAGGAGGTTTCCGCAGGCTCCCTTGATCGTCCGGGGAACGCAGCGGGGACCGGAGACTCCGCTGACCGTCGCGGGGGGGAGCTTGCCGTTCTCGACCCGCGTCTTGTTGATGATCGGCAGCGCCAGCTCGGGCCGGTTGGTCCGGATGTATGCCTCCGCCGCGAGATACTGCATCTCCTGCACGGTGATGTCCGGCGCGAAGCCCAGGTTGGTCGTGGCGATCTGCGTCCACACGGACGACGTGTAGTTCGAGAAGAAATACAGGCCGCGGGCGGGGCTGGCCGTCTGGTCGGACCAGTACTTGATCAGCGTTCCGCTCGAGGTGGGCGTGCCCCCGGTGACTCGCCGATCGTCGGTGTCGATCAGGAACGGCAGCTTGGCGGCGGGCGGCGACTGCTCCCATCTCTGCCAGCCACCGGACTGATCCGCGGGTCCCAGGTAGGGCAGCTTCATGCGCGGGTCGATGCTCCCCTTGTGGGGCGCGGCCCACCTGCCGCCGGGGCCGTCCAGCTGAACCCCGAAGTCCCTCGTGATGCCCTGCTGGACGCGGATCAGCACGGTATTCCAGTCCACCGCGGCCCGCTCCGCCGGCGTGCGGGCGACCCACACCATGTACCGGGCTTCGTACGAGCTGGCGATACGGATGAGTTCCTGACTGGGGTAGGAGGCGGTGCCCATCCACCCGGTCGGGATCGTGAACGTGCTCTTGCCGGCGAGATCGCGAGCCTGGGCGAGATACTTCCGCGCCTGGGCCATCACCTCTGTGTACGGGATGAGCGTGACCGTGCTCGGATCCGCGATCGTCTCGTCCAGGACGAAGCCCTTGTCGTAGATCAGGGCGAGGTCGCCGAACGCGAGGCCCTGCATCAGCTTCGCGAAAGCCTCGAAGCGAGGCCCATCGGCGCCGTTGGTCCCGATCTTCACGCCGCCCTTGACCGACAGCAGCCCGTCGCGGATGGCAGCGAGAGAGCGGCTCAGGTTGTACCAGGGATAGGTGAGGTAGTCGCCCCACCGATAGTTGGCCTCGTTGATTGCGGCGATGCGAGGCTCGTCGGCCACTTCGCCGGTTCCGCCCAACCCCGAGTTGGCGAGCTCGTCGGAGGCGGCCGCCATCGCCTCTGCGATGTTGGTACCTCCCGTCGGCATCGCCCCCTGCTGGACGCCCCACCAGGTTCGGAACGTGCCCGAGACCAGCGCCTCCACATCCTGCCCGTTCTTGAGCGCCCGCTCCCGGTCGGGCTCGTTGGGATTGGCGACGTCGAGATCCGCGCATCCCGCGGCAGCCACGAGCAGCGCCGCCGCCGCAGCTCCCTTGATGCTATAGCGTGCAGTCATTTGTCGTCGTCCCTGACTGTGGTTGGCGAGGAAGTCCAGGCGCGGCTCAAAACGTCAACTCGACGTCGATGCCCAGGCTGCGGAAGTTCGGATAGAAGTATTCATCGATCCGTGCGACGTTGGCGGACCCCAGCAGGTCGCTCGACCCCACCTCGGGGTCGAAGCCCCGATAATCCGTCCATGTCTTCACGTTCCGCCCCGTGAAATTGATGCTCGCCCGGCTAAGACCGACCTTCCCCACGAACGAGGGGAGGTCGTTCTCCTCCATCGTGTAGCGCAGGGAGACCTCGCGCAGCTTCACGAAGTCGCCGTTCTCCACGAACCAGCTGTTGTTCTCGTTGCGGGCGTACACGCCCGCACCCCCGTAGTACGACACCGGCTTCTTTGCGGAGTCTGCCTTGCCCGCCTGATCCGCCTCGGCGCACCGGTAGTCGCGGCAGGCGAACGCGCGCGTCTGATTATAGATCTGGGCTCCCCACTGACCCGACAGGAGGAACGAGAGCCCCAGGCTCTTCCAGGAGATGTCCTGGAACAAGCTCGCATTCAGATCGGGCTGGCTCTTGCCCAGCTTGGTCAGGCGCTTGTCCAGTAGCGACCCAATCGGAAGACCCCACTGATAGGTCGTCCCGTTCACGACCCCGGTGGTGCCCCACAGGTTCTTCGCGATCCCATCCTCCCAGCT